>CAIMAP010000001.1 GCA_903838995.1 uncultured bacterium
AACTATTCTTCATCATAGCTAATGTATTTTCTTTCATTGTGTTTGATTTCAATTGCACCTGCTTCTTTTAAAACGGCATCAACTGAATTTATATCATTTAAACTTGCATCAATTGCGATTACAAATCTGTCGTTTGTTGCTCTTAGATCCATTACTCTTGGTGCTCTGCCTGGGAATAAGTGGTTTGCATAAAAGAACGTGAATACCATTCCGTAAGCTGCAAATAAAACAGTTAATTCAAACATGACAGGAATAAAATCTGGAAATGCAAATGCTGGCTTACCACCAATATTCATTGGCCAATCTACTACCAACATATAATAAATCATTACAAAAGCGGTAATGGTTCCTGTAATACCGAAACAAAAAGCAGCGATTGGTAACCTCGATCTTTTCACGCCTAATTTATTTTCAATTCCGTGAATTGGGAATGGTGTGAAAACATCTTCAATAGCTATATTACTTTTTTGTAATTGATCTATTCCCGACATCATAACATCTGGATCGTCAAAATGTCCTAAAATATATTTTACTTTACTCATCTCTTTTACCTCGTTAATTTAGTTTTTAGCACTTGCTACTTCAATACTTCCATCGTAACCTTCTGGAAGTGCTGCGTGACCATGCTCAATTAATTTACGTTTAGATTGTTCCGAAGAACCTTTCAATAATAATTTTACTTCTGCCATTGCAATTGCAGGCAATACCCTTAAGAACAATAAAAATAAGGTGAAGAATAATCCTAATGATCCAATAAAGATGGAAACATCAACCCACGTTGGATAGAACATAGCCCAACTTGAAGGTAAATAATCTCGGTGTAATGAAGTTACGATAATTACGAAACGCTCAAACCACATACCAATATTTACGAAAATAGAAAGTATCCAAGTTGCAGTTACGCTGGTTCTGATTTTTTTGAACCAGAATAGTTGTGGTGAAATTACGTTACAAGTAATCATTGACCAATACGCCCACCAGTATGGACCAGTAGCACGATTAATAAATGCATATTGTTCGTATTCTACTCCAGAATACCATGCAATAAAAAACTCTGTTCCATAAGCAACACCAACAATTGAACCCGTTAGAATAATAATTTTATTCATTGATTCGATGTGCGCCATGGTAATGTAATTTTCAAAACCTAACACTTTTCTAGCGATTAACAATAATGTTAATACCATTGCAAAGCCTGAGAAAATTGCACCTGCCACAAAGTATGGAGGGAATATGGTTGTATGCCATCCGGGTATTACTGATGTAGCAAAGTCGAATGATACAATAGTGTGAACTGATAATACTAATGGCGTAGAAACACCCGCTAAAATTAACGAGACAGTTTCAAATCTTTGCCAAGTTTTTACTGAGCCATTCCAACCAAATGACATGATGGAATAAATTCTTTTTCTTAATCCATGTGCACGGTCTCTGATGGTTGCAATATCTGGCAATAAACCTGTGTACCAAAAAATTAAGGAAACAGAGAAATAAGTAGAGATTGCGAAAACGTCCCAAACTAATGGAGAGTTAAAGTTAACCCATAAAGAACCGAATTGATTTGGCAAAGGTAATGGCCAATAAGCAACCCAAGGACGACCCATATGCGCAACAATAAATGATGCCGCACAAATAACGGCAAAAATGGTCATTGCCTCTGCCGAACGGTTAATGGAGTTTCTCCAATTTTGACGGAACAACAATAGAATTGCAGAGATTAAGGTTCCGGCGTGACCGATACCTACCCACCAAACAAAGTTGGTAATATCCCATGCCCA
>CAIMAP010000002.1 GCA_903838995.1 uncultured bacterium
ATTGAGCTGAATGATAAGCCTATCTGGCTTGTACCCCTTATTTGTCTTAAATGAGCATTTTCAATAATCTTTAATGTATGGGATATAATAGAGTTTTCATCTCTCTTATTAGGGTTAATCCTATTAAAACAGAGCAATACTGATTCATTTAACCAATTACTATCTATTTCTGAACCTTTTGAGTTGTCAGCATTTAACCTATTCAATAAGTATTCTTTTAACTTATGTAAGGCATTTGATATTTGTTTATTGAATTCGCCACTTTGCTTTGGTAGTTTACTTTTAACATTCCAATTATTAGGCTTAATAGCAAATCCAGTCTTAGCTTCGTAAACTTGATTAGTTCCGATAGATAATACAACCTTGATACTTACATATTCACTATTTGAAGGTCTTATGCGAAAATTTACTGATGCCATATCGTTTGATTTTAAACAATATTACAAAGAGTATTTTGATTTTGCCAAAGATTTGCCAAAGATTTCTTCTATCTTATTCGATTTCATTCGATTTCAATCTATCTGGCAATATTGATTAATCAGCCTTAAATTAGCCTATAACTAATATTTTAATGCTTTTGATGGTTTTAAAGAAAGATTATTGAAAATAATTTGGACGAGGGTTCGACTCCCTCCAGCTCCACTTAGAATAAAAAATGTCCTTCGAGTTTCGAAGGGCATTTTTTGTTTAGGAAAATGCTTTCCCTTATTACACTGGCAAGCATTTACACTACTCCTCTATTTCAACAAACAAACGATTTTTGGTGGCATATAAATATAGCTCACGAAAATTATGTGTATTTGTTTTGGCTAAAACTTTATTTCGATGAGTCCTGACTGTTAAAACTGAAATATGTAGCATTTCTGCTATAAGTTTATCTTCATGCCCTTTACAAACAAGCTTTAAAATGGCTAATTCGCGTTGGGTCAATAAATTTTCTTTAAGCTGTTCGGTACTCAATGGCTCGGCAATTAATGCATGTACATTAATAATTTCATTTACATCTTTTGAATGATAAGTATATCCATTACAGACAGCTTCAATAGCATTTGATAATTCTTGAACTGGGCTATCTTTACTAATAAATCCATGCACCCCTATATTTAAACATTCGGTGATATAGGAAATAGTAACATTACCCGAATAAATAAGCACTTTGGTATTCGGTTTTTTGCTAACTACAAACTTGGCCATGTCTAAACCCGCATCAGATTTAAAAATTCGGATGTCTATAATAGCCACATCGACTATATTATTAGATACAAAGCTTTTAAACTCTTCGGGTTGTTCAAATGTATTGGTTTGGGCAATTAGCTGGTTTCGCTTAAATAAATCTATTAATCCAGATAGAATTAATGGATGGTCGTCTAAAATGGCTATATGAAGATTATCTTTTTTCATAATATTCCTTTTTAAATGTAATTGTATACTGGCAGCCATTTCCAGGTGTAGTAACAATACGGAGTTGACCATTCAATACCTCACAACGATTTTGAATATTTCTTATACCATTACTATTTTCTGAAACTAATTTTAAATCAAATCCAATTCCGTTATCTAAAACAGTAATTAGTAAATCTTCTTTATCGTTTATACTTAAATCTATATTGATATTTTTTGCTTGAGCATATTTTATTGAATTATTAACTATCTCGCTAATCATTCTAAAGATTCCGATTTCTACCGAAGAATTTAATTCATGAACAGTACAATTAATCTCAAATACGGCTTGATGGGTACTGTATAGATTAGGAAATGTGTTGAGCGCTCCTTCGAGTCCAAATTTTTTCAATGCAACTGGGCTGAGCGCCATTGATGCATTTCTTGCGGAAACACTAGCCATTTCTAAAACTGCTTCTACTTCAATTAATTTTAGTTGATCTTCTTTTGCTAAATCGTCTGAAGCAATACTTCCAATTTTTAATCTTGCTGAAGTAATGATACCACCCAGCTCATCATGAACATCTCTAGCTAAGCGTTCCCGTTCTTTTTCTTCTGCAAGGATTATGGAGATAAAAATCTCTTTATTTTTTAATTCAATACTTTTATGATACGTATTTATTAATAATATAACTCCAATAAGTATTATACTAAAGGCAAACGTAATTATAATAATGCTTGTGAATATTGATTCTTGCATAATATCATACTAAATGAAATAATCAAATAAAAACTAAAGTTATTCAATGAATTAACAACATTGTAAGTGTCAATATATTGTTTATTTGCGATAAAAAAGTCTGCAAAAGCTGAAACTGCAATTCCCAAAATTGAGTATTGTAAAATAGAATAGTTTAAAATTTGTTTCCATTTTGGAATTGTTTTTAAAAACGAGCTCAATACTATGTTTAGTCCTATTAAGATCAAAATAACTTTAGTGCCTCCAAAAAACATATTAATACTAATTGAATGGGTATCGATGATTTTTATACAATAGACTACAAAAGTCAAAAAAATCAATACTAGTAAAATTCTTTTGAATATTTTTTCAAACAAATTCCAAAAATACAAACTAAAGATAATTTGTTCAAGAAGTACAAACGTCACTCCGACATTTTTAATTCGAATAGAATTTAAATAAGCATAGGTTAAAATAGATTCGGCAATTAAACAAAAAATTAAATATATCGATATCAGTTTAAATTCTTCGCCAATTAATTTGAAATATCTCAAATAAATTATTAATGGGATAATACAAGAGAATGTCGAAATATAATTAAAGATATCAATATATTTAATTGTCATTTTTAACTATTTAACGGGTTTGTATCTGGACAATATGGAGGACACGCTCTTCCTAGTTCCATTAATGCGCCATTGTATAAATCATTGCCTTCCTCATTTACTCCAACTATTACCAAGTGTTTTTTCATATCACTATCAATTCCGTAATATACTCTAATACCTATACAATCTTGTTGGCTAAGTAAATCTTCCAGAGCAGATTTACCAAAATACTCTGCAATGGTATTGTCAATTACTGGGAGATTATCTCTAAATCTCTGTGTTAATTCTGCAGCTTCATTTAAGCTAATTTCGTGGTTTTCGTTTCCTGTGAAGTTTGTCATAATTTTTATTTTTTAAGTGTTAACAAATTAAATAAATTGAAAGAATTAATTATATACAGCATATGCTGTATTTTTTAATGCATATGTTGTATGTTAAATTATCAATTTAAACCCTTAGTCCAAAATCATAAAAGTGCTTATTATTAGGCAATAATTTGCGATTTTATTCTAAATGGGTGGATTTTGAATCCTAATTTTTAGATAATAGGCCCAAATAAATCAATGGTATCTTTTTTATTTACACAAATTGCAAATCTGATATTTTGAAATATACAGCGTATGATGTATTGACACTGAAAAATAAATACTATTATTTTGTCAGTAATTAAACTTTAATAAAAATAAAAACAAAATGAAAAAAAACTTTACATTCTTTTTAGCACTGCTTTACTGATTATGGGTGCTTGTTCGAAATCAAACACAAATTTGGAAATGGTCACCCCGAATCCAATGGGAGAGATTACGAATGATGGTCTTGAAACTCCCCTTACACTAACTATTTCTGAAAAAGAGGACTATTTCTCCATGCTAACTACTTTTGGTTTAATTGACTCAGTTGATACCGCAAATGTAGTAAAGTATGAAATTAATACTGATGAAGGACCAACTGGCAACTATATGATATATGGTACATATTGGGGGGTGAATGAGGGTCATAGAAAAACAATTAGCACTCTATTACTAGATGAGGAAGTTATATCTGAAAGTGCTGCTTCTCAAGAGGTAATAATTAAATCATCCTCAAGAGGAATATTAGTACATATGGACTTGACAACAGGATGGGGTGAGATTTATGATAATGTTGATGGGCAAGAAACAGATGTTACCTCAATTGTCGGAAGTGGAGATAAACCCACCTATTTAGATTGTTGTTCATCAGAACTACATTCTTTTTGTAGTGATATATTAGGAATAATCGCTTTGGATTTATATCCTGGGCAAATTCTTGGAATGATTGCAGCAAAATGTGCTTATATTTGTTACGTAGCTTAATTAAACTCTAAATTATATTTATGGAAAATATTAAAAAAATGTTTGAAAAAAGAAGTTCAAGAATGTTTTTCTATGGATCTCTGTATGCACTAGGAGCCTCTATAATTTATTTTATTTATGATTCCCAAACAACCTACTGGTTTATTCCTGCAATAGGTTATTCAATTAAAGGGTATTATCATAAGTATTTGGAAGTTAAATTTGCAAGCAAGGAGCATCGAACGCAAACTTTGTAAATTAACTTGGGTAATTAAAAAAACCAATTCATTATTTGAAAAATGCCTTTCGAGTTTCGAAGGGCATTTTTTGTTGCAATAAAATCATAAATCCTTTAAAAATGCTAATTGCCTACTCCTTTATAAATTTAACTTGTACATATTCTTTATCATTTGCTAACTTAAGAATAAATAAACCTTTAGGCAGTTCAGAGA
>CAIMAP010000003.1 GCA_903838995.1 uncultured bacterium
ATCATTCCATTGTATACACCCTTCATGGTGATGGCGAATTACAAGAAGGTCAAATTTGGGAAGCGGCGATGTATGCAGCACACCATAAAATGGATCGTGTAATTGCAACCATTGATTATAACGGCCAACAAATTGATGGTTCAACCGAACAAGTATTAAGCCTTGGTAATTTAACAGCAAAATGGGAAGCATTTGGTTGGGATGTATTACATACCAATGGCAATAACATGCAAGAACTAACAGATTGTTTAGCATTAGCAAAATCTAAAACAGGTGCAGGTAAACCAATTGTTATTATTATGAAAACAGAGATGGGCGCTGGCGTAGATTTTATGATGGGCTCTCACAAATGGCATGGCGTTGCTCCAAATGACGAACAATTAGCAGCTGCTTTAGCACAATTAACAGAAACTTTAAAAGATTATTAATTAAGTGCAGAAGCCAAACTATTATTTAAAGAGCAAATTACTACGCAATTTATTTTGCGTGAGCTTTTGCTTTTTATTTATAGGAAACCAGGGCTTTGCACAAACAAAAAAAATACCCACTCGATTATTATTTATCCTAGATGCTTCTGGAAGTATGGCAGGTAAATGGCAAGAGGGAACTAGAATGGATGCCGCAAAAGCAATCATTACGCATATGGCAGATAGTTTAGCGAAAGAAAACATTTCTTTCGCACTAAGAATATTTGGTCATCAATCCGAGAAAGTAGCCGTAGATTGTAAAGACACTAAATTGGAATTGCCTTTTGCAAAAAGCACTGCGGCTAATCTTAGCACAACCCTTGCAAATATTAATCCAAAAGGCTATTCGCCGATTGCTTTGTCTTTAGAACAAGCAGTAAACGATTTTACACTCACTAAATACGAATGCAAAAATGTGATTGTATTAATTACCGATGGATTTGAAAATTGCGAAGGTGATGCTTGTATGGCGGCAGAAAAATTGCAGGCTGCAGGTATTTTTTTTAGACCTTATATTATTGGATTAGGTTTAAATTCCGAATCTAAAATAAAGTTCGACTGTGTTGGGCAAGTATTTGAAGCCAACGAAAGTGCAAAAAATTTTAAAGAGCAAATTAGCGAAGTGGTGATTTCTACCATTATGAATCCAACTAGCTTGCAAGTTAATTTATTAAGCGAAGCAGAAAAGCCAATCGAGACAAATGTCAACATGACATTTTATGATCAGGAGAATAAAGCAATCAAATACAATATTATTCACACCTTAAATACAGCTGGCAATCCAGATACCTTGTTTGTTGACCCACAAAGAAAATACGATGTAAAGATTCATACCATACCAGCCAAAGCAATCAACAATATCGAATTAATCCCTGGCAAACATACCATAGCGGCTACAAGTGCCGGGCAGGGCTCTCTAAAAATAAATATGGCAGGTACTAGCAAATACAAAAATTTACAAGCCATTGTCAAACAAAAAAATCAAATAATCAATATCCAAAATATTAATAGCACACAAAATTATTTAACTGGGGTTTATAGTATTGAAATTTTAACTTGTCCTAAAATTTTAATCCCCGAATTAAATATTATTCAGTCTCAACAAAATAATATCAATATCCCTGCTGCCGGATCTTTACAGATTGTAAAAACGCAGCCTGGCTATCTTTCTATTTTTAAAAGAGAACAAAATAATTTAATACAGGTTGCCATTTTACCAGTAGGTACTAACAAACAAACATTACAATTACAGCCTGGAAATTACGAATTGAGTTACCGAGCAAAAAATGCTATTAGCAATAAATCAACCGTACAGAAAAAATTTACCATTGTTTCTGGCATTGCAACAACTACTAATTTTTAAATGAACAAACTATTATCTAATCGCTTCGTTTTACTTTTAGTAATACTTCAAAGTATTGCCAGCATTGGATTTGCCCAAACTAAACCAAATAGCAATACTAAAACAAGAATACTTTTTATGATGGATGCATCTGGAAGTATGACAAATAATTGGAGTACTTCCAATAGGTTTAAAATTTCCAAAACGGTTATTGCTGCTATGGCAGATAGTCTACAAAAAAATCCAAATATCGAAATGGGCTTGCGTGTTTTTGGTAGTATGTCTGCATTAAGCTTACACGATTGCAAAGATTCCCGCTTAGAAACACCCATCAGACCAAACAACGCAAACAATATTAAACTTAAATTAAACAGTTTACAAGCCAAAGGCATTACCCCCATTGCTTATGCTTTAGAGCAATGCGCAAATGATTTTATTGGAAGTAACGAAAAGTGCAGAAATATTGTGATTCTTATTACAGATGGTATAGAATCTTGTGAAGGAAACGCTTGCGAAATATCCAAAAAACTACAACAAAAAGGAATTATTTTACAACCATTTATTATTGGTTTAGGCTTAAGTACCGAATCGGCTGCAACATTTGATTGCATTGGAAGATACGATGATGCGCAAGATGAAATTGGTTTTAAAAGAGCGCTCAAATCTACTATGAATTTTATATTGAACAATACAACACTTCAGTTAAATTTATTGGATGAAAAAGGAAAAGCAACCGAAACAAATATCCCTGTTACTTTTTATGACAATACGGTGGGCGTGCAACGCTATCACTTTATACATACTTTAAATGCAAGAGGAAATGCAGATACCTTACAAATAGATCCCATTAATAATTACAATATTGTAGTACACACTATTCCTGCTATTGAAAAGAAAAATGTGAGTATTGCCACTAACCAACACAATACTATTAACATTGCTGCTGCACAAGGAGAAATGCTTATTACCACCGATGGACTCAGCACTTATAAAGAACTTGCTTGTGTAATCAGTAAGGCGAATGAAACAGAAAGCATCGATGTATTAACCATCAACGAAAAAAGAAAATACCTTACGGGTTTATACGATGTAGAAATTTTAACATTGCCACGCATTAGCATTCGTGCTACTCGCATTGCACAGAGCGAACTCACTACCATCAAAATTCCGGCACCGGGCATTGTAACTATTTTAAACACCAATGCCGTTCCGGTACTAGGCAGTATTTTCAAAGAAAAAGGACAAGCATTAGATTGGGTATGCGATATCAATGGAAATACTATTACAGAAACCATCACTTTGCAACCAGGAAATTACCGATTAGTATATAAAAACAAAGGCTCTAAAAGAGCCATGACCACCAGAGATGAACGATTTAAAATTAGCTCTGGCAATTCTGCAACCATTAGATTTTAAAATTATACAATATGAAACAATATCCTTACACAGAAAAAAAAGACACTAGATCTGGATTTGGCGCTGGCTTATCAGCACTTGGAAAAACAAATCCAAATGTAGTTGCATTATGTGCCGACTTAACCGGATCATTAAAAATGGATGCATTTGCAAAAGACCATCCCGAAAGATTTTTTCAAGTTGGCATTGCAGAAGCAAATATGATTGGAATGGCAGCAGGCATGACCATTGGTGGTAAAATTCCATTCACTGGAACATTTGCAAACTTTTCTACAGGAAGGGTATATGATCAAATTCGTCAATCGGTTGCTTATTCAGAAAAAAATGTAAAAATATGTGCTTCGCATGCGGGCTTAACCTTAGGCGAAGACGGTGCTACTCATCAAATATTAGAAGACATTGGATTGATGAAAATGTTACCGAACATGACCGTTATTAATCCTTGCGATTTCAATCAAACTAAAGCAGCAACCATTGCCATTGCGGCACACCAAGGTCCTGTTTATTTACGATTTGGTAGACCAACTGTTCCAAATTTTACACCAGCAGATCAAGTGTTTGAAATTGGAAAAGCGGTAATGCTGAACGAAGGAAAAGATGTAAGTATTTTTGCTACTGGCCATTTAGTATGGAAAGCCATTGAAGCAGGTCAACAATTAGCAGAAATGGGCATCAATGCCGAAATCATCAATATACATACCATCAAACCCCTAGATGCGCAAGCGATTATACAATCTGTTAAAAAAACCAGGTGTGTAGTAACAGCAGAAGAACATCAAAAAAATGGAGGATTGGGCGATAGCATTGCGCAATTATTAGCAACACAATTTCCAGCACCAATCGAAATGGTTGCCGTTAACGATACCTTTGGAGAAAGTGGTACGCCAGATCAATTGATGACAAAATATGGCTTAGATGCAATTAATATTGTAGAGGCAGTTCAAAAAGTAATGGCTCGCAGGTAATTAATTTATAACCACCCTTTTCTTTTAAACCAAAAATAAATGGCGATGGTAATTGCAACCATTAGCACAATAGCATATGCATAACCATATTGCCAATCAATTTCTGGCATGACTTTAAAATTCATGCCATAAATTCCAACAATAAAAGTTAAGGGCATAAAGAAAACGGAGAATATGGTTAAGACGCGAATTACCTCGTTGGTGCGCTGAGCCGAAATAGAAAGATATAAGGAAAGTAAATTGTTGATTTGCTCATTAATTTGATCGTAACCGGTTTCTATTTGAATAAAATTATCAAGCACATCGCGGTATAATGGATCTCTGCGTTCTCCTTCCTGAAGCCTATGTATAATGGATTTCGAGAGAAATAGAATTCTAGAAATCACCGAAGATTTTCTTTTTATTTGATAAAGATTTTTCAATAAATCGGGTAAACGAGATTTTAAAAATATTTTCGACTCGTAAAAATCAATTTCGGCCGCCAACAAATCTTCTGTTTGTTCGTAAGATTGAATCACCCTATTCATGATTAAATAAAGTAAATGCATTACATCTTTGCACTTATTTTGCAATACATTTTTCTCATGTAAAATTGCCAAAAATGGTTGCTCACTTCTATGTATAGTAATGATAAAATCTTTCCCACAAAAAATAGCAATCTTTCTGCTTACCTCTTGAATGGTATCGGCATCAGACTTTTGTTCTTGATCATAAATTCGAGTAATGATAAATAAGAAATGTTCAAATTCTTCCACTTTAGGTAAGTGATCTGGATCTAAACAATCCTGAACAGATGTTGGATGTAAACTAAATTCAGCAGCTACATTTTGTAACTCTTCTAAACTTGGATTGACAATATCAATCCATCGAAAATGGACTGTTGAGCTAGTGGAAAATTCTTGGACCATATTTCAAATTTAACAATCCTTTAGAGATTATTTGTATTTTTGAATATGTTAAACTTGAGGCAGCTTTTTTTAAACCATAATGCGCAAACAACAGATTTTCCTTTGTCGCTTGAAATTACCCATGCCCAAGGATTATATCTATTTGACCAAGCAGGTAAAAAATACCTCGATCTTATTGCTGGAATTGGCGTAAGTTCTATTGGCCATAGACACCCTAAGGTAATTGATGCCATAAAAAATCAAGCCGACCAATATTTACATTTAATGGTATATGGGGAATATATTCAAACGCCTCAAACCCTTTTGGCAGCAAAATTAGCCTCGCTATTGCCTTCTAACTTGTCAAGTGTATATTTAGTTAACTCGGGCTCCGAAGCCATTGAAGGCGCCATGAAACTCGCCAAAAGATTTAGCGGTAGATCCGAAATCATGGCATGTAAAAACTCTTATCATGGAAGCACCCACGGTGCCTTAAGTATCATGGGCAACGAAACCTTTAAACAAGCCTATCGTCCATTATTACCTGATATTCGTTTTATGGAGTTTGGAGAAATAACAGCGCTAGAAAATATTAGCAACAAAACAGCTGCTGTATTTATAGAAACCATTCAAGGCGAAGCAGGAATTAAAATTGCAAACAAAGCATATTGGAAAGCGCTTCGTGCAAAATGCAGCGAAACCGGTACTTTATTGGTATTAGATGAAATACAATGTGGTATTGGGCGAAGCGGAAAATTTTCGACATTCGAGCATTACGATATTGTTCCTGATATTTTAGTTTTAGCAAAAGCATTGGGTGGCGGCATGCCTATTGGTGCATTTATTTCTTCGTCAAATATCATGAACACCCTCAAAGAAAATCCTATCCTTGGTCATATCACTACATTTGGCGGACATCCTATTAATTGCGCAGCTGCACTGGCAACGCTCGAAGTACTGGAATCAGAAAACTTAATTGAAAGTGTTATTGAAAAAGGAGATTTATTTAAATCATTACTGATACATCCCGAAATTATTGCTGTTAGAGGGCAAGGATTAATGCTTGCGATGCAACTAAAAGATTTCGAATTCAATAAAAGTGTAATAGATGAATGCATCGAAAATGGCCTAATTGTAGATTGGTTTTTACATTGCGGCGATTCGATGAGAATAGCACCTCCATTGACGATTAGCACAGATGATATTAAATCGGCTTGTGCAATTATACTTGCCGCACTCGAAAAAATGACAAGCAATCATTAATGCATTTTGCTGCGCTTAATTAAAAAGTTAATCAACACCTTATCAAATCCCTCTGTAATATTGCAAGGCACAAAATCGATTTTATATTGATAGCATTTTGCTTGCAATTCGATTAAATAAGCCTTAATACTTTGTTGATATTGCTGCTGAATACTATTGGTATTTAGCTTTAAAACCTCCCCATTTTCTATATCTACAAATTCAATTTGTTGGGTATTAAAATTTAAATCAAGCTCTGTTTTTTCGTCCATTATATGAAACAAAACTACTTCGTTTTGATTGTATTTTAAATGCTGCATTGCTGCAAATAGTTCTTCGTGATTTTCGTTTTTTTGAAAAAAGTCGGATAAAATAATCACCAAAGATCTTTTTGGAATTCGATCGGCTAAACTACTCAACACGGCTGGAAGTGCTGTTTTAGCTTGAACTGGGACCTCTCCTAATGCCTTTTCTAATTCAAAAAATAAGTTTTTTTGATGTGTGGTAGTAGACTTTGCATCGGAAGAAAATTGTATTTCATCGTCGAACATGGTTAAGGCAAATGCATCTCTTTGTTTTTTCAATAAAATAATAAGTGCCGCTGCAGATAATGTGGCGAACCGAATTTTATTTTCTTTTGCGGCAGGATAATACATCGAAGAAGAAATATCCAATATTAGGTGACACTTTAAATTAGTTTCTTCTTCATATCTTTTAGCATACAACTTTTCTGTTTTACCGAAAAGTTTCCAATCTATATTTTTAATGCTATCGCCTGGATTGTATGATTTATGTTCGGCAAACTCTACAGAAAACCCATGAAAAGGACTTTTATGCAAACCCGTCACAAAGCCTTCTACTACTTGCTTTGCAAGGTATTCGAGGTTTTTAAACTGCTGTAATTCTTTGAGTGCCGAAAAATCTTCCATTAAAAAAATTGGTATAATTATTACAAAAAATGCGTTAGCCCCAAAAGGCTAACGCATCTAAAAATAAATAAGCTTAATTACATTTGCGCATCTAGTTTTTGCGCTAAAACATTTTTAGGAACTGCACCAATTTGCTTGTCTACAATTTCACCGTTTTTAAAATATAATAAAGCAGGAATGTTTCTGATACCAAATTTCATAGAAATTTCGGGGTTGTTATCTACATTTACTTTACCAATAATTGCTCTGCCTTCGTATTCTTTAGCAAGCTCTTCTACAACTGGGCCAACCATTCTGCAGGGTCCGCACCATTCTGCCCAAAAATCTACTAATACAGGTTTATCCGATTTCATGACTAATTCGTCAAAATTTGCATCTGTTATTTCTAATGCCATGATTTTTTTATTTA
The DNA here is from genome assembly GCA_903838995.1 of uncultured bacterium. Classification (GTDB taxonomy): domain Bacteria; phylum Bacteroidota; class Bacteroidia; order Sphingobacteriales; family Sphingobacteriaceae; genus CAIKLP01. The sequence goes on from CAIMAP010000003.1 coordinate 7,658, forward strand.
TGTGTTTAAATTTTATTATTTATTTACTAATTCAATCTGTAATTTACGCCATTTAAGTTAGAGAGGCCTTGCATAAATTCATTAGTAGGATTGATTTTAAATTTCCTACTTGGCACCTCTACCGAAATACCATCTTCTGTATCTATAATTCCAATTTTTAAATTACAGTTACGCGGTAAATCTAGCTGATTATTTTGTTCAATCAAACCAGTAATGCTGTCTACCACTGTTTCGTTTAAGTCACTAAGATAAATATATATGGTCATATTTTTAGCCATTTTATCCCTCACTTCTGGTAACAATTGCATAAAATTCACTTTAAACTCCCATTCCCCTTTTCTGCCATAACGCTCTTGAATCTTCCCTTTGATATATAAGAAATAACCATCGGTGATAAATTGTTTGAATTTAAGATAATCTTCTCCAAACAAGGCTATTTCGTGACTTTCTTGGTAGTCTTCCAACATAAAAGTACCATAAGGTTTGCCGGTTTTGGTGGTTCTATGCGAAGCAACTGTTATCATACCAGCAACCGCCAACTCTCTGTTTTTCATTTGGTCGAAGCGTTCAATATCTTGTTCTTGCACAGTTTGCCCAAGATCCCCTTCCGAATCGGATGCTTTATTATTGATAAAGGAATTCGAATTGCCCGCAAACTTTTGCACCATTTTTAAATCTGCAATGGTTGCCGAACAAAAATTGCTTAATTCAAATTTGTATTCATCTAATGGGTGACCCGAAATATAAAATCCAACCACCTCTTTTTCGAATCGTAGTTTTTGTAAAAATCCCCATTCCTCACAGCTTGGTAATTTAGGTTCTGGAATATGTGCCGCTGTTCCTGCACCAAAAAGCGAAGACTGCGATGTTGTTAAACTATCTTGGTAATTTGCCCCAAAACGAATGAGTTTTTCGAGCGTAGTTTGCGATTCGTTGCTTTCTACATTAAAGTATGCAGCCCTATGAATGCCAAAAGAATCAAATGCGCCAGCCTGTGCCAAAGATTCGAAAGTTTTTTTATTGGCTGTTCTTAAATTAATTCTTCGCACTAAATCAAACACCGAAGAAAACCGACCATGTTGATCTCGTTCTTCAATAATAGATTGCACTGCAGCCTCTCCAACGCCTTTAATTGCGCCTAAACCAAATCTAATTTGCCCCACTTCGTTAACCGAAAAAGGATAAATACTTTCATTAATGTCTGGCCCTAAAACCGAAATATTCATTCGGCGCGCTTCTTCCATAAAGAAAGTAATTTTATCAATGTTATTTAAATTATGCGTCAAGACTGACGACATATATTCTGCAGGATAATGCGCTTTTAAATAAGCCGTTTGAAAGGCAACAAATGCATAACATGTAGAATGCGATTTATTGAAAGCATAAGAAGCAAAGGCTTCCCAATCGGTCCAAATTTTATCTAAGGCTTTTTCATTTAACCCTTTCTCTTTGGCACCGTTCATAAAAGAACTTTTTAAACCATCTAATATTTGACGGTCTTTTTTACCCATTGCTTTTCTTAAAGTATCTGCTTGACCTTTAGTAAAGCCGCCAATTTTTTGAGAAAGCAACATCACCTGTTCTTGGTAAACCGTAATTCCATAAGTATCACTCAAATACTCTTCCATTTCTGGTAAGTCGTAACTTACTTGTTCTCTACCATGTTTTCTGGCAATAAACTTTGGAATATATTGAATAGGACCTGGTCTATACAAGGCATTCATGGCAATTAAATCCTCAAATTTATCGGGCTTTAGATCGATTAAATGTTTCATCATGCCTGGAGATTCAAACTGAAAAGTTCCGTTGGTATCTCCTCTTTGATAAAGCGCCAAAGTTTTTGCATCATCTAAAGGAATTTTATCGATATCAATTTCGATTCCTTTATTTTTTTTGATCATGACTAAAGCATCACGAATTATGGTGAGCGTTTTTAAACCCAAAAAGTCCATTTTAATTACGCCTGCATCTTCGATTACTTTACCATCGTATTGGGTAATTAGTAATTCTGTTTCTTTTGAAGTGGCAACTGGAATAATTTCTGTTAAATCTTTAGGCGCAATAATAATTCCTGCTGCATGAATTCCTGTTCCACGAACAGAACCCTCTAGAATTAAGGCTTCGCGAAGCACATCTGCTTTTAAATCTTTTGTTTTATAAATTTCTCGCAAGATTTTTATATTCTCCATGTCTTCTGGCTGATAAGCCTCGACATCTTTTAATCCGCCCGGGCCATCGATGTTAGCCAACATTACCCTGTTCAATTCTGTGCCAGGTTTATCGGGTACCAATTTTGCAAGCGCATTAGATTCTTGCAAAGGTAAATCCATTACTCGCGCTACATCTTTGATACTCATTTTTGCAGCCATGGTACCGTAAGTTACAATTTGCGCAACTTGATTTTTACCATATTTTTCTACCACATAATCAATTACTTTTTGGCGGCCTTCATCATCAAAGTCCGTATCAATATCGGGCATCGACTTTCTGTCTGGATTTAAAAAACGCTCAAAAAGTAAATTGTATTTTATTGGATCTATGTTCGTAATTCCGATGCAGTAAGCCACTGCAGAACCAGCAGCAGAGCCCCTTCCAGGGCCTACAAAAACGCCAATATCTCTGCCTGCTTTGATAAAATCTGCTACAATTAAAAAATAACCTGCAAATCCCATCGTACGAATAGTATGCAATTCGAAATTTAATCGCTCTTCTATTTCTGGAGAAATATCACGGTACCTTTCTTTAGCACCTGTATAAGTTAAATGATGTAAATATTCATCTTGAGAAGTAAAATTAGTTGGAATTTGAAAATTCGGCAACATGATGTCTTGCTTTAGTTTCAAGTGTTCTACCTTTTCTACAATCTCATTTGTATTATCAATTGCTTCTGGAATATCCTGAAACAATTTATTCATTTCTGCTTGTGTTTTGAAATAAAATTGATCGTTATAAAAAGCAAATCTTCTTCCTTTAATAAAAGTTTCGTCGTCCGAAAACTCTTTCATGGTAGGCGTACTTTGCTTTTCACCCGTATTGATACACAATAAAATATCGTGTGCGTTCGAATCTTTTTGATCTACATAATGTGCATCGTTTGATGCAATTACTTTTACATTATATTTTTTTGCAAAGCCTAATAATACTTGGTTTACTTTTTCTTGCTCTTGCATATCATGCCTTTGCAATTCGACATAATAATCCTCCCCAAAAATATCGAGCCACCATTTAAATTCTTTTTCGGCCTCTTGTTCACCTTTTCTTAAAATTGCTTTAGGCACAGAAGCCCCAATACAACAAGTAGTCGCAATCAGGCCTTCGTGGTATTGTAAAATTAATTCTTTATCGATGCGAGGATATTTTCCATATAAGCCATCGATGTATCCAAGCGAACAGAGTTTTAACAAATTTTGATAACCCTTCGGATTTTTGGCTAATAATAATTGATGAAATCTTTGATCACGATCATCTTTCGTAAATTGTCGCTTATGTCTATTTTCAACCACATAAAATTCACAACCCACAATGGGTTTCACATTGTGCTTAGCCGCCTCGGCCACAAACTTAAAAACTCCAAACATATTACCATGGTCGGTAATCGCCATTGCTTTCATACCATCGGCAGCCGCTTTTTTGAAAAGCTTCTTTACATCTGCTGCCCCGTCTAAAAGCGAAAACTGCGTATGAACATGTAAATGTGAAAAGTCGGGCATAGTGACAAAATTGTAGATTCAAAGTTAAGGATATGCTTCGCTCCTTTTTGGCTAATTTTCCACATTTTTTTTAAGGCTTGATTTATAGGAATTTATTTTTCAAAATTGCTTTTTCATGATTTTCAATAAATATTAAATTCATTTTTGTCAAATAGGCAATAGCCTTATAAATAGCATTAAATGGCCCTAAAACAAGCATTTAGAGACTTAATAAAAAATCGGTACAAAATTTGAAATTATTTACAGAAAAGGTTTGAACTTTGGGATAGAAAAATTAACTTTGCGACATCAAAAAAACGCCTTTTTAAGGATTATTTTTAACAAAAAATACAAATAAACATGCCAAATATTGGGAAAATTGCACAGATTATCGGTCCAGTTGTCGATGTAAGTTTTGCTGCTGAGAACGCTAAATTACCTAACATCTTAGATGCGATGTACGTAATGAAAGAAAACGGTCAAAAAATCGTTTTAGAATGTCAGCAACATTTAGGAGAAGACCGCGTGCGTACTATTGCAATGGATTCTACAGACGGACTAGTTCGTGGAATGGATGTAATTGATACTGCCTCTCCTATTAAAATGCCCATCGGCGAAGGAATCAAAGGAAGATTATTCAATGTGGTAGGAGAAGCCATCGATGGTATGGAAAACCTATCTACAGAAGGTGGTCGTGCAATCCATAATAAACCCCCTCGTTTCGAAGATTTATCTACCGAAACCGAGATTTTATTTACAGGTATTAAAGTAATTGACTTATTAGAGCCTTACGCTAAAGGTGGTAAAATTGGTTTATTCGGTGGTGCCGGTGTAGGTAAAACCGTATTAATTCAAGAATTAATTAACAATATCGCAAAAGCATACGATGGTCTTTCTGTATTCGCAGGAGTTGGTGAGCGTACCCGTGAAGGTAACGACTTATTAAGAGAGATGATTGAAGCTAATATTATTCGCTACGGTGATGATTTCAAACATGCTATGGAAAATGGCGATTGGGATTTATCCAAAGTAGATAAAAATGCATTGAAAGAATCTAAAGCAACATTTGTTTTCGGACAAATGAATGAGCCTCCTGGAGCACGTGCGCGTGTTGCCTTGTCTGGTTTAACAATTGCAGAATACTTCCGTGATGGTGATGAGCAATCTGGTGGAAAAGACATCTTATTCTTTATCGATAACATTTTCAGATTTACCCAAGCAGGTTCTGAGGTTTCGGCTTTATTAGGTCGTATGCCATCTGCGGTAGGTTACCAACCAACATTGGCAACAGAAATGGGTATGATGCAAGAGCGTATTACTTCTACCAAAAGAGGATCTATTACATCGGTACAAGCAGTTTATGTTCCTGCCGATGACTTAACTGACCCTGCACCAGCTACTACATTTGCCCATCTTGATGCTACAACAGTATTAAGTAGAAAAATTGCTGAATTAGGAATTTATCCTGCAGTAGATCCATTAGATTCTACTTCAAGAATTTTATCTCCAGAAGTAATTGGCGACGAACATTACGGTTGTGCACAACGTGTAAAAATGATTTTACAACGTTACAAAGAATTACAAGATATCATTGCCATCTTAGGTATGGATGAATTATCTGAAGAAGATAAATTAATTGTTTCTAGAGCGAGAAGAGTACAAAGATTTTTATCTCAACCTTTTCATGTGGCAGAACAATTTACAGGCTTAAAAGGCGTATTAGTAGACATCAAAGAAACCATCAAAGGATTTAATATGATCATGAATGGTGAAGTTGACGAGATTCCAGAAATGGCTTTCAACTTAGTTGGAACTATTGAAGAAGCTATAGAAAAAGGTAAGAAATTATCAGCCGAAGCAAACGCTTAATTTATTTTAAAATAAATCGAACCCATGCAATTAGATATATTAACACCAGATAAAAAAGTATTCTCAGGAGAGGTAAGCGCTGTCTCTGTTCCAGGGGCAAAGGGTTCTTTTGAAGTATTAAATAACCACGCACCAATTATTTCAACTCTTGAAAAAGGCATGGTTAAATTAACTGGTAAAGACGGCAAAATGGAATTCGAAATTACCGGTGGTGTAATAGAAGTATTAAACAACAAAGTAATAGTTTTAGCAGAATCTATTTAATTTCAAAAAAGATTATATAAAAAAAGCGTTGAAGAAATTCAACGCTTTTTTTATGCTGCGATTTTAATCGTAAATATTTTTAGTGTCGCGAGTTGTTTATCGAGATGTGTTTTTTTGTGTTTTTTTTACGAGTTGTTAACTAAAAACAAAACTCTATTCGATTACATGTCAAACAAAAATCAAATTACTTAATCACCGATAACGATCGGTTAACGATTCCTTCTGGTGTATTTATTTGATATAAATATAAACCCGAGTCCCAATCTTGTGTGGCTACTGGAATTTCATTTTTACCTGCTGATAAATTAATGGCCTGTTGATAAATTAATTTACCTGTTAGGTCTCTAATGGTTAACTGGCCTGCTCCTGCTGCCTTCTGTACAAATGTAATATTTACTAAATCCGAACTTGGGTTTGGATAAGCGCTCACTTGTAATAACTCATCAATGCTTTCTAAGCCGGCTGCTACACTTCCAAAAAAAGATAAATCATCTAAGAACAAAATAGATCCTACAGGTGCACTAGTTAAGGCCGCAGAATCGGTAGACAAAGAACTTGTCGTACTAAAAACAATGATTGCGGTATCAGGCATTTCGTTGCTTGCATAAAACAATGGAACAGTAAATTCGCTGAAAGCAGTTTTATTTGAAAAAACACCAAAGCCAACAGCAACGGCTTCTTGCTGTCCTGTAAGAATATTTCTTTTCATTAAGGAAACCAATGCGGTACCAGAATCGGTAGTTAAACCCTGAGCATATTTATAATAACCGTGAAGCTCTGCAGGCCTTCCAACATAAGGAAAACCCGGAGTAATTGCAGCACTGGCAATATCTAAACTACCCGTAATTAATAAACCTGGTACACCTAAACTATCGCCGGTATTCTGTGCATAGGATTCTAATTTTGCAGCGTAAGTACCGCCGTGTTTTACACCTGATGATTTAGATACATTGGCTCTTGGTAAACCACCTGTTCCTAAAATAATTGAGAAATAATTCGAACTCACATAACCGGTTGGCTCATTAAAAAAAATAACATTGGTCCAATTTTCAAAACCAGCATTTACCAAAGTTTGTGCAGATGCAATTTTACTATTGAATATTAAGGTAACCAATAAAAGCAGACTTAATTTTTTCATTCTTCTGTTCATTTTAATTTGAAAACAAATATACTAAACCCTTTAAATAAACAAAGCCCCTCCTATGCAAGAGGGGCCTTTGTATGCAATAAACAAAACAATATTTAATCTAATCCGAATTTAAATCCAATGCAAAAGGTATTTAAATTTGGCCCTTGCGTTTCTTTAAATGTGCTATTTGGATAATACTTCGCATAAATACCATCATTACCATAGCTTGCACATAGCGTATATCCTAATCTTAAATCAGCTAAATTATAGTCATCATCAATTTTTTGTTTACCATTTTCTTCACTGATTTGTTTTTGTCGGCCGTTTAATAAATAGCCAAGCTCTACACCGCCAGCAACACCAAGCATATCGCCCTTTTTATTCGGCTTAGTTGCAAAATGCAATTGCAATGGTACAGTTACATATTTAGCCATCAATTTATTTTTTGAATAATTGATATTGTCTACCACAAGATTCATCGAATCTGCTTTTGGACTTAAGGTAATATTTTTACTAAAACGATAGTTGTTCCAATCAATACCAACTCCTGCAGAAAACTGAATAAAGTTTTTATAAATTTTAAAATAATTTACATACGATAAATTCACATTCGTAGATTTATTATTGATCAATTCTAAATTACTATTAGCTGAAGATAAAGCCGTTGAACCATTGTCTAACCAGGCATTATAGCCGATGCTAAATTCTAAACCGCCTCTATCATCCTTGAATTTTTTAGTACTTTTTTGTGCTTTTCTATCGCCATTTGAACGATTTTTATTGTAGCCTTTTCCAGATCTTTCAGGGAAATTGAAGTCGCGACCTTTGAAATCTTTATTGAATTCTCTATTGAATTCCGAATGTTCAAAGTAATCACCTAGGGTATCTTTTTCAATATAAATTTGCTGAATATCTGGCTCTCCAATAATGACAATTTTCTTATTTAAAATAGAAATTTGCGTCGTGTCCAATCTAATTAAAGAGTCAATGTTTACTTTTCCGTCAGAATAAATCATTACGGTATTTTCATTTAAATTATTGCGACGCATTCTTTTACCTGCACGCATTTTACGATCGCCATTTTTCTCCATGCGAATGATCTTCACTTGCCTTTTACCATCAATAGTAGAATCAATGGTGATAGTCATTTGCGAAGGAGCGCCTCCCTCCATTTGATTATTTTTTTCGATGCGAATCATTTTCACCTGCTTGTTTTCGCCAATTAGGGAATCCGATTTAATAATTATTGTTTTTTGTTGCGCAAAAGCAATTCCTACGCAGGCAATCACCATTAAGATGCTTGAACTTATTTTTTTCATATTATTTATTATTTTTAATTTGATTTACTTTTACGATACCCAAATTTAGGGATAATTTTCTAGCGCCATTAGGCGTGTTATTAATAGCAATTAGCTCTAATTTCGAATTGCCGAACACTTTTTGAGCAATATAAGCTGCCACTCCAAAAACCGAATTAATTTCTTTTTTGGAACCAGTTTGCATAGCCACATTGCTAGGTTGAGCGGTTATTTTAATTGGAGCAATTGGCTTTGATTCTTCTTCCGTAGGTTTTTGTTCATGCGCTTGTTGCACCTCTAATTGCTTCAATAATTCTATTGCTTGAATTTCCGCATTAGTTCTAATAGGTGATTTAGGCTGAAGATCGATAATAGATTTTTTTGTGGCTTTAATAGATTTATTTGCCTTTGATTTTACTTCTACTACTCCCGCAATTCTTGGATCGCTTAACTTTTTAATTTTAGTAGTTATAGGCCTTTGTACTGAAATTGAATTTGTAGTATTAGGAGCTATACTTGGTTGTTCTACAATAGCTAAGTTTTCAATTTCGGTTGGTTTTAAAATATCATTAAACTGAAAAACTAATACAAACCCGATTAGGATTGCCGCTGCAGCAGCATACTTTAAGTAAATGTTATTTTTGGTTTTCTTGGATAATTTTTGGTCAATTTTTGACCACACTTCCGGCTCTACTGCAGCAGTATAGTCGCGCAGTGACTCCTCGAATAGTTGATCAATTTTATTTTTACCTGATTGGCTCATGACTTAATGTTTCTAGCTTTTTTAAGCGTTCTTGTAATATTATTCTGGCCCTAGCCAATTGCGATTTAGAAGTACCTTCTGATATGCCTAATTGTTGTGCGATTTCTTGATGCGAATAACCTTCTATGGCAAACAAATTAAATACCATTCTAAATCCGGGTGCTAAACCTTGTATTAATTTAATTAAATCTTTTTGTTCAAAAACAGCCGTTGGGTTGCTAGGTAAACTTTCCGAACTGGCACTTGCTAATTCAAGAAAAGATAAACCTCTTTCCTTTTTTCTAAAATATTCGATGGCGGTATTGACCATTATTTTTCTAAGGTAACCTTCGAATGAGCCTTCGTTTTTAAAGGCCTTCATTTTATCAAACAATTTTATAAAACCCAATTGCAAAACTTCTTGTGCTTCAAATTCATTATTTGTATAACGCAAACATATACCAAACATTTTTTTAGCAAATAACTGATATAATAATTCTTGCGAACGCCTATCCCCCTTTACACACCCTTCAATTAACCTGAATTCTGTTAATTTATCTTCTTGTTTTGGCGTCATTACTTATAAGATGGTTAAAGGCAGCCAAAGGTTGCATCTATTTCTAAAAAAACACAATATTAAATTTAACAACTTGATTATCAAGTATTTTAATTTTTATAATAAATGGTCAATTTAGGGAAATTGCTACGATTAGCGCAATAAATAGCCTTAAAGGCCAAAATTAGGCAGATTTTTTCTTAATTTGCAGCCTATACCGAATATCCACCTATGGAAACAATAGCAGTTTATAAACCTAAAAATACGATTCGATTTGTAACGGCCGCTTCGTTATTTGACGGGCACGATGCAACCATCAATATTATGCGCCGCATTTTACAATCATCTGGTGCAGAAGTAATTCACCTTGGGCATAATCGTTCCGTAGAAGAAGTGGTAAACTGTGCTATTCAAGAAGACGTACAAGGAATTGCCATGACATCTTATCAAGGCGGACACAACGAATATTTTCGTTACATGTTCGATTTGTTAAAAGAAAAAGGCGCCGGACATATAAAAATATTTGCAGGAGGTGGAGGCGTAATTCTGCCTACCGAAATTAAAGAATTACAAAATTATGGCATTGCAAAAATTTATTCACCAGATGATGGTAGAAAAATGGGTTTGCAAGGCATGATCAACGATATGATGCAACAATGTGATTTCTTAACCAGGAATCAAATTGATGGTAGTATTGAAGTAATTCAAAATAAAGAAGCCGCTAAAATTGCCCATGCAATTACCGTTGCCGAAAACTTTCCAGCAAATGCCGAACATTTTTTAAAAGAAATTCAGCAATTAATTAATGGTAAAAAAATACCGGTATTAGGTATCACCGGCACCGGAGGTGCAGGAAAGTCATCTTTGGTAGATGAGCTTGTAAGGCGCTATTTAATTGACTTTGAAGATAAATCAATTGCCATTATTTCGGTCGATCCTTCTAAAAGAAAAACAGGTGGCGCATTATTAGGTGATCGTATTCGTATGAATTCGATTAATAATCCAAGGGTGTATATGCGCTCTTTAGCGACTAGACAAGCCAACTTAGCGCTTTCAAAATATGTGCAAGAAGCGATTGATATTTGTAAAGCTGCTGCCTACGATTTAATCATTGTAGAAACTTCTGGAATAGGACAATCGGATACAGAAATTACCGAGCATTGCGATGTTTCTTTATATGTAATGACGCCAGAATTTGGTGCCGCTACGCAATTAGAAAAAATTGATATGCTTGATTTTGCCGATGTAGTGGCCATCAATAAATTTGATAAACGTGGCGCTTTAGATGCACTTCGTGATGTTAAAAAACAATACAAAAGAAATCACCAAAAATTTGATTTAGCAGACGACGCGGTGCCTGTTTTTGGTACCATGGCTTCGCAATTCAACGATCCAGGTATGAATGCTTTATATTCTGCCTTGATTCATACTATCAGTACTAAAACGGGTATTGAATTTAATTCCAAATTACCTTTATCGGCTGCTAAATCGGAAAAGATTTATATCATTCCGCCCGATAGAACAAGGTACTTAGCCGAAATTGCAGAAGCCAACGCAGCCTACCATTTGTGGGTAAAAGAGCAAGTGAAAATTGCGCAAAATATGTTTCAGTTAAGAGGCACCATTACCCTTTTAAACGAAACTAAAAACAATGCCATTGAAACCGCGCCACTCGAAAAGCGATTTGAACAATTAAATGAACAATTGCATTTTGATTGCAAACGCTTACTCAACGAATGGCCAGCAACTTTACAAAAATACAAAGCCGAATTTTTTAGTTACGAAGTACGCGGAAAAGAAATTAAACAACCGCTTTTTTACGAAAGTTTATCAAAACTACAAATCCCTAAAATTGCTTTACCAAGGTACGAAGCATGGGGCGATGTGTTAAATTGGTTGTTAACAGAAAATGTACCCGGTGAATTTCCATATGCTGCTGGAGTATTCCCATTGAAAAGAGAAGGCGAAGATCCAACCAGAATGTTTGCTGGCGAAGGTGGACCCGAAAGAACCAATAAAAGATTTCATTATGTTTCTTTAGGACAGCCTGCACATAGGCTTTCCACCGCATTCGACTCGGTGACATTATATGGAGAGGATCCACATGTTAGGCCAGATATTTATGGAAAAATTGGTAACGCGGGTGTAAGCATTGCCACCATTGATGATGCCAAAAAATTATATTCAGGATTTGATTTATGTTCACCGAGCACTTCGGTATCGATGACAATCAACGGCCCTGCACCTATGATGCTTGGCTTTTTCATGAATGCAGCCATTGATCAGCAATGCGAGATTTATATTAAAGCAAATGGACTGGAAAAAGAAGTGGAAGCCAAAATCAATGCTATTTATCAAAAATTAGGCATTCCAAGACCGCTTTATCAAGGCGAATTACCAAAAGGAAATAATGGATTAGGCTTAATGCTATTAGGCGTTTCAGGAGATCAAGTATTACCTGCCGATATTTATCAGCAAATAAAAGCCAAAGCAATTGCAAATGTAAGAGGTACGGTACAAGCTGATATTTTAAAAGAAGATCAAGCACAAAATACTTGTATTTTTTCAACCGAATTTGCCTTAAGAATGATGGGCGATATTCAAAAGTATTTTATTGATCAACAAGTAAGAAATTTTTATTCTGTTTCTATTTCGGGTTACCATATAGCCGAAGCTGGCGCAAATCCTATATCTCAGCTCGCTTTCACTTTAAGTAATGGTTTTACATTTGTAGAATATTATTTAAGTAGAGGCATGAAAATTGATGATTTTGCACCCAATCTTTCGTTCTTCTTTTCAAATGGAATTGATCCAGAATATGCAGTAATTGGAAGAGTTGCCAGAAGAATTTGGGCCAAAGCCATTAAATATAAATACAAAGGAAACGATCGTTCGCAAAAACTCAAATACCATATCCAAACATCGGGTAGGTCTTTACATGCACAAGAAATAGATTTCAACGATATCAGAACAACATTACAAGCATTGTATGCGATATACGATAACTGTAATTCATTACATACCAACGCTTACGACGAAGCCATAACAACCCCTACAGAAGAATCTGTAAGACGCGCAATGGCTATACAGTTGATTATTAACCGAGAATTAGGATTAGCAAAAAACGAAAATCCTTTACAAGGTGCCTTTATTATAGAAGAACTAACCGACTTAGTAGAAGCGGCCGTTTTAGAAGAGTTCAAAAGGATATCGGATAGAGGCGGTGTGCTAGGTGCAATGGAAACCATGTATCAAAGAAGTAAAATTCAAGAAGAATCTTTGTATTACGAAACACTCAAACACAATGGAGAATTTCCAATAGTAGGGGTAAACACCTTCTTAAATAAAAATGGATCTCCAACTATTGTTCCTTCAGAAGTTATTCGTGCAACCGAAGCAGAAAAACAATTTCAAATTGATGCCTTGGAGCAATTTTGTCAAAGAAACGCAAGTAAAAAAGATGACTTGCTGAAAAACTTACAACAACAAGCCATCAGTAATGGCAATATTTTCGAAGCCTTAATGGAAGTCAGTAAATATTGCTCGATTGGGCAAATATCTAACGCACTCTATGCGGTAGGCGGACAATACAGAAGAAATATGTAAATAAAAAAAGCTCCAATTATGGAGCTTTTTTTATTTAATACCATTTGGCTATTACCGTTCGCGAAATCAGTTGAACTTTTGCGAATACCATTGCAGCTGCTTGTGTTTCACATGAAATACAAGCCATTAACTTAGGCAGTAATCCAGCTAAACTTATATTGTAATTCTGGGGTTTTCATACGTTGTGCAATGCGTGTTAACCTATCTGGTAATGCCATTAAATAATCTCTGGCTTTCTCACCCGAATCGGTTAAATCGGATAAACTATCTACTTTCCACTCTTCTATTAAATCCACTAAGATTTGAATATAGTCTGTAGAAGTATAGATGCCTAATCTTTGGGCTGCATCAGAAAAATGATCGAAAGTTTCGCCCATTTTTACGCCTGCTTCTCTTAAGAAATGCGCAGGCATCACAATTTTATTTCGCATCATCACTTCAAATGCAACTAGCATTTCGCTCGTATCCACTTCTAAAATTTTACTGACAAATGTTTTATAGGCTTTGGCGTGTCTGGCCTCATCTGCGGCAATAACCGCACACATTTTAGCCAGCGTTGGATCGCCATTTGCCTTTGCTAATGAGGCAACGCGTCTGTGCGAAATATTAGTAGCCGTTTCTTGAAAAGAAGTATATATAAAGTTTCGGTACGGATCGGTTCCTGTTCCAATTTCCATTCCATCTGCCAATAAATATTGGGTAGAAATTTCTAATTGTTTCATGTTTACCCTACCCGATAAGTATAAGTACTTATTTAATAAATCACCGTGGCGATTTTCTTCGGCTGTCCAATAACGCAACCATTTATTCCAACCACCATTGTGTTCTTTAGAAACACCCGAAATTTGAGAAAGCCAAGTTTCGTAAGTAGGCAATGCTTCTTCGGTAATGGTATCACCAATTAATACAGCTATTAAATCGTAGGGTAATTCTTTTGCAGAAGATTGTAAATCTTTTAAATCTGCGATAAAGCTACTATTTTGGGTATCTGGTAAGAAATCGCTTGGATGCCAATTTTCTTCGACTTGTTTGAGGTAGGTAAATATATTATCGAGTACAAATTGTTCGATATGTTTCATCACTTCTCCACGTTGCTCAGCAAAAAACTTCATTAAAGTTAAATAAGGATTTAAAAAAAATTATAATTACAAAGGTAAAGATTTAACCCGATAATCGATATTAAGTTTTAGAATAGACCTAATAATATTATACCATTGGCAATCTTAAAATAAATTCAAAAAAAAAGCCCAGAACATTGCTGATCTGGGCTTGAATAAAATTTGGCAACGACCTACTCTCCCACATTTTACTGCAGTACCATTGGCGCTGTGGGGCTTAACTTCTCTGTTCGGAATGGGAAGAG
>CAIMAP010000004.1 GCA_903838995.1 uncultured bacterium
AAGATGGTGCGAATATTACTTTTTAAAATACGGTTTAGATGTAAGAAGTTTAAGATATCCAGGCTTAATTGGTTGGAAATCGGCACCAGGTGGCGGCACTACCGATTATGCAGTGCATATTTTTCACGAAGCATTAAAAAACAATACTTACGCTTCTTTTTTATCGGCACAAACCGAATTACCCATGATGCATATGGAAGATGCCATTAAAGCAACCATTGGTATTATGGATGCGCCAGCTGAGATGATTAAAATTCGTTCGAGCTATAATGTAGCCGGAATGAGCTTTACGCCGCATCAATTAGGCGAAGAAATTAAAATTCATTTACCCAATTTTACATTGACCTACCTCGAAAACGATCCGCGACAAGCCATTGCAGATTCGTGGCCAAAAAGCATCAACGACGATTTTGCTAGAAAAGATTGGGCTTGGCATAATCAATACGACTTAAAAGGCTTAGTCAAAAATATGATTGACCATTTAAAATAAGCCCTATGACTTTTGAAGAATTTTTTGCGAAGAAAAAAATAAATCTCGAAACTTTGAAAAGCAAAGACGCTATTTTATTCCAAGAATTAAAAAGTCATTTTGAACAAATGGGCGAAAAAAGTTTCGACTACACTAAAAAATATTTATTCAACCCGCTGCGGAATCAGTATCCACTCGAGGCTTAATTATTTTTTAATTTCCTGAACAAGATTCTCATAAAAAGAATTATAAATAATTGCTTGTATTTCGGTGCGTAAATTCATTTCAATCATTTTTTTATTCTCTGTCGAAGGATAAACCCTGTTCGATAAAAACACATAAACCAAATCATATGCAGGATCTACCCATGTGCAAGTGCCTGTAAAGCCTGTATGACCAAAGGTTTGCGCAGATGCCGCAACTGCCGTAGGACTGGTTTTAGCAGGATCCGTTTCGGGTTTATCAAAACCCAATCCCCTCCTACTATCTACATTGTATTGAGCAGTAAACAAGTTTACCGTTGCCGGTTTAAAAAATTCTTCCCCACCATAGCTCCCCTTATTGAGCAACATTTGCATAATAATGGCCACATCATTGGCATTACCAAACAATCCAGCATGACCCGCCACACCACCAAACATGGCAGCCGTTTGATCGTGCACATAACCTTGCACTAATTGCTTTCTAAAGCTAAGGTCGTTTTCTGTAGGCATGATATTCGCCATTGGAAATTTACGATAAGGTAAATATCCCAGCGTATTTAATCCTAATTTTTTATAAAAAGTAGTATAAACAAATTGATCAATTGGGGTGTTGGTTTGCGCCTCTAATACTTCTTTTAAGAAATAAAAACTCAAATCGGAGTACACATATTTCCCTGGGTTTTTTAAATCTGAATTGAGTATTCGTTGCTTCATGCTTGCAATGTAATTTGCATTTAAAAACAAATGACTGGCAACCGGAACAGCAAATACACCAGAAGAATCTGTAGACAGGACAGCCGTTTCGAAACCTTTTACATTTTGAATGTCTTTGTAAAAAGGAATAAATGGCGACAAGCCTGCGCGGTGTGTTAACAAATCTGCGATAATAATATTTTTCTTATTCGAACTTTTAATTCCTGGTATATAATTATGCAAATGACCATTCAAAGAAACTTTATTTTCTTCTACTAATTTCATCATACCTAAATTAGTAGATAAAATTTTGGTCATCGAAGCTAAATCGTATAAATCGGTATTGTCTACCAAATGAGTAGAATCATAGGTACTATAGCCAAAAGATTTTTGATAAATAACTTTACCATTTTTAGCCACTAATACTTGACAGCCAGGAATTGCTTTAGCGGCAATTGCCTTAGCAATTAAATCGTCTATGCCATTTAATTTCTGCGCATCCATGCCCACTTCTTCGGGCTGGGTATATTTTAAACGAATGCTTTCGTTGAGTATATAACCATCGCCTGCTTGAAATTTAGAAGATGCTGTAACAGGCATAGATCCTTTAGCCGGAATTCCACCAAATATAAGCTGAGCAGCACTTGTACGCGTATAGGAATTTTCTTCGTAAGCCAATATAATGGGTGCATGGTTTTCAAAATTTCTTAAACTATAGGCATTACCAAATACCACCAACACTACATTTTTATGCGCCGATAGATTATTTAAAAAATCGATGGTTTGCTTAGACAAAGAAAAATTCTTTGATTCGTTTCGACTCATATCGTGTAAGCCAACAATTACGGTGTTATAGTTTTCTAAGTTTTTATTTAAAAAATCGAAATCGTTTAAGCTCGCGTCTTTCTTTAAAGAAAACTTAGTCATAGGCGCGTATAATTCGCAAGTGCTTAAAAAATCATTATTGATTTCGGCCCCAATACTAATACTGGCAATGTTGCTAGCCGCTAAATTTTTTAAAGGAATGAGATTGTTTTTATTTTCTAATAAAGTAAGTGCGTTTTCGTATAATTTACGACTCAGTAATTTAGCTTCGTTGCTATTTAAATCGGCAATTAAACCTTCCATTACAATCGGTTGGTAATGCGAAAGCCCTACCTGAAACTTAGCAAATAAAACCTTTCTAGCCTTTTCATCTAATTCGGTTTGGGTAATTTCGCCAGCCAACATGGCTTTTTTAATTTCGGCAATAGCAACGGGTACATTCTCGGAATACAAACACATATCGTTACCCGCTAACAAAGCTTTTACATCTACTACGCCAGGCGGAAAATTTGCCGACACGCCTTTCATGTTTAAAGCATCGGTAATAATCAGTCCTTTAAAATTTAATTTATTTTTCAATAAATCGGTTACGATTGGTCTCGAAATAGATGCGGCCGAATTCTTTGAACTATCGTATGCCGGCACAAATAGATGCGCCACCATAATACTTGACAAACCACGATCAATGAGTTCTTTAAATGGATATAATTCTAAGCTATCCAATTCTTCTTTACTGCGATTTAATTTAGGCAAGGTTAAATGAGAATCTTTATCGGTATTGCCATGACCCGGAAAATGTTTAGCCGTTGCAATTAGGCCATTGTCTTGTAAACCGCGCATGTATTCTATGCTCTTAGCGGCTACGCGGTATTTATCTTCGCCAAAAGAGCGATCGTTAATAACCGGATTGCGTGGATTATTGTTGACATCTACTACTGGCGCAAAATTTAAATGAATGCCCATTCGTTTACATTGCCTTGCGGTTTCTGCGCCAAAATCATAAATCAGTTGGTTATCGTTGATGGCGCCCAAAGCCATTTGTTTAGTGTATCTTACGGTACTATCTAATCGCATCGACAAGCCCCATTCTCCATCTATAGAAATCAATAAAGGTGTTTTAGCAAGGGATTGGTAATAATTGGTGAGATTTGCCTGGCGAACTGGGCCGCCTTGAAAAAAACACAGGCCTCCTATTTTATAGTCTTTAACCAATTTGGCAATTTCTTTCACATGCAAGGAATCTTTGTTTGAAAAGGCTGCAACAGTGAATAATTGGGCAATTCGTTCGTCTGGCTGCAAGGTATTCATTACCGAATCGACCCAATGATTGGCTTTGGCGGTATCTACTACCTGTCCATTCACAATGGATGTGGAGAAAAAAAAGGAGATTAAAAGTATATAGCCGGTTCTTTGCATAATAGGTGCCCGAAAATTTTTATATTTTTGTCTGATGGCGATAAATTTATAGGTAATTCCTCAAATAAATAAATCGAAAAGCCCATTAGAGCCCTAAAGTTCTCAACAAAGATTAATTTTTTTAAACGATGTCGAATATTATTCACCTTTTACCCGATGCTGTTGCGAATCAAATTGCAGCCGGCGAAGTAATTCAACGACCTGCATCGGCTGTAAAAGAGCTGATGGAGAATGCCGTTGATGCCGGAGCAACAAGCATCAAGGTGGTATTAAAAGATGCCGGACGAGCACTTATTCAAATCATCGATAATGGTTCGGGCATGAGCCCAGCAGATGCTAAACTTTGTTTTGAAAGACACGCTACTTCCAAACTTGCAAGCGCAGCCGATTTGTTTCAAATAAAAACCATGGGCTTTAGAGGCGAAGCCATGGCATCTATTGCGGCTATTGCACAAGTAGAATTAAAAACCAAACGCGCTGAAGATAATACTGGCACATTAGTGCGCATCGAAGCTTCGCAAATAACTTTGGTTGAACCTTGCAGTAGCAGCGATGGCACGAGCATCTCTATTAAAAATTTATTTTATGTTACTCCTGCAAGGCGTAACTTTTTAAAATCGAATTCAGTTGAATTGCGACATATCATTGATGAATTTCAAAGACAAGCGCTTGCGCATCCAGACCTGTTTTTTAGTTTGCACCACGATGGCAATGAATTATTTCATTTACCGGCTGGAAATCTGAAACAAAGAATTACGGGCATCTTTGGGAATAATTATGCCGAAAGAATTGTGCCTGTAGAAGAAAGCACCGAACAGGTAAGCATAGAAGGCTACATTGGCAAACCTGCTTTTGCTAAAAAAACCAGAGGCGAACAATATTTTTTCGTTAATAATAGATTCATCAAAGACAATTATTTAAACCACGCCATCAATAATGCATTCGATCAATTATTAGGCGATAATAGTTTCCCATTATATATTTTATTTCTTACGGTAGATCCTTCACACATTGATGTCAATGTGCATCCAACCAAAACCGAAATTAAATTTGAAGATGAAAAATTAATCTATGCGGTGTTAAGAGCGGCTGTTAAAAGAGCCTTGGGCAAATACAATATTAGTCCAAGCATCGATTTTAATACCGAAACCAGTTTCGGAAACCTGAAGCCTTTTGATCCGCTCAACGATGAAATTAAAATACCTACTATACCCGTTAATCCAAGTTTTAATCCATTTGGATCGGCTGCAAACCAAGGTAGTAGTGCACATTCTGGTTATGCTGGGCAAAGTTATGCTAAACACAAAACCGATATTTCTGGTTGGGAAACAATGTATCAAATCGCAGATTCCAATGTGAATAGCCAATCGCAATTAATTGCTGCTACTAACGACGACATTCACCATGTAACGGCTACGCGAAACAATACCTTTCAAATTCATGGTCAATATATTTTAACACAAATTAAAAGTGGCATTATTTTAATTGACCAGCAAGTAGCTCACGAAAGAATCTTATTTGAAAAATTTATTGCCGCATTAGCAAATAATCAAGGTAGCTCGCAACAAAGTTTATTTCCGCAAAGCATTGCACTAAGCGCTGCCGATTTTGAATTATTTCAAGAGTTATCGGAAGAACTTAAAGCCTTAGGATTTGATATTCGCGAGTTTGGTAAAAATACCATTGTGGTACAAGGTTATCCTGCAGAAATTGAAAGCGGTAACGAAGAAAAAATTATTTTAGCTTTACTAGAAAACTATAAACAACAAGCAGCTATTACCAAGTTTGATAAAAAAGAACAACTCGCCAAATCCCTTGCCAGACAGGCGGCCATTAAGTCGGGTAATATTTTAAACACAGAAGAAATCAATCAATTAATCGACGAACTTTTTGCTTGCGAATTTCCTCAAGTAGGCATAAGCGGTAAAGCTAGTTTTATCAAATTGAGTTTAACAGACCTTAGTAAATTATTTGGGTAATACATATGAACAATTTTAGACCACAAGGTTTTTCTTTACTCCCAAGCGTTGTAAAAAATTTACTCATCATAAATGGACTGGTATTTTTAACCACTTATGTACTGCAAAGTACTATTGGATTAGATTTAAATAAATACTTTGCCTTGTATTTTCCGGGCAGCGAATCATTCAAACCTTATCAATTAATTACGCATTTATTTATGCACGGAAACTTCTTTCATTTGTTTTCGAATATGCTGGCGCTTTGGATGTTTGGCTCAACGCTCGAAAATTTTTGGGGTGCTAAACGCTTTTTTATATTTTATTTTGTGACCGGATTAGGGGCTGCCTTTTTACATACCGCAGTTCAATATGCAGAAATAGTTCCCTTACAAAATGCGATTAGTAATTACCTGAGCAATCCTACTCCTGCTAGTTTTGAGGCTTTTACTTTTCAACATGTACCCAATAATTTCAAACCTGTTTTTGTTCAATTAGTGGATGCTTGGAACGCAAATCCTAACTCTATTGCTATTAAAGACAATACCATTACCATCGCCAAAGAATTGGCAAACATCCAAAGTAATGTGCCCACCGTTGGCGCTTCTGGTGCCGTATTTGGATTGCTATTGGCTTTTGGTATGTTATTCCCCAATACCTTAATTTATATTTATTTCTTTTTCCCGCTTAAAGCTAAATACTTTGTCGCGCTATATGGTGCATTCGAATTATACAGTGGTATTCAAAATAATCCAAGCGATAATGTGGCGCACTTTGCCCATTTAGGCGGTATGCTATTTGGTTACCTCCTCATAAAATATTGGCAGAAAAATCAATTTAGACAATATTAAAAATGAATTTTGTATTCACTGAAATTAAGCGCGCCTTTGCGGATCAAAAGAATCCAATCAATAAATATATTGCCATCAACGCCTTTGTATTTGTGGCTTTGCTCATCTCTGCTGCTTTTTATTTCTTAGGAGATATTCCCAATCCATTTAAAATGTGGGTGATGCAATATTTTTCTTTAACAGCCAATTGGAAAATATTTATTACCAAGCCTTGGACCTTTTTCACCTATGCCTTTATCCACGAAAAACTTTTTCACCTACTATTTAACATGCTGGTTTTTCATTGGTTTGGAAATTTAATCATTGAGTATTTGAACAAAAACCGCATGTTATTTATTTTTTGGGCAGGCGTATTGGGTGGCGGTATTTTATATTCTTTATTTTTTGATGGCAACCAACTCATTGGTGCTTCTGCAGGTATTATGGCGCTGGTAATTGCAAGTGCCACCTTATTGCCTAATTACGAAATCGTATTAGCCATTTTTGGTCGCATAAAATTAAAATATGTAGGCATGGCCTATTTGGTTATAGACTTATTGAGCATGATGGGCAGCAATGCTGGCGGCAGCATGGCACACTTAGGTGGTGCATTGATTGGATTCCTTACAATCAAACAAATCCAAGCAGGAAACGATTGGTCTAGCATAGTGATACCCATCAATAACTTTATAGATAAATTATTTACGCGAAAAAATAAATTAAAAATTGTGCATCAATCTGAGCAGCAAGCGCAAGCAAGCAAGGCCACGGTATCGCAAGCCGAAGTAGACCAAGTACTCGAAAAAATTACCAAATCTGGATACGATAGCTTAAGCAAATCAGAAAAAGAATTGTTATTTAAAGCAAGCAAAAAATGAAAAAAACAAAAAAAAGATCCTTCTTTTATTGGGCCATATTTGTCATTAATTTTTTTGTGGCCTTTGCATTATTAGCGTCTTATGCTTCGCCATGGATTAGCCCTAGTTTATTTTGGCCCATTGCCTTTATCGGTTTAGCTTATCCATTTATTTTTTTATTGAATATTATTTTTGCGATTTATTGGATACTGCGATTAAGATGGGTAGCCATTGTTTCTATCAGTATGATAGCCTTGGGCTACCAAGTGCATCCAAAAGTATTTGCCTTTCAAATGCCTAGCCCAGTTGAAACAAATCCCGATTCTACTTTGCGCATCATGAGCTATAACGCACATAGTTTTAGGCCCATCAATACCAATAAATACGATAAAAAATCGAAGCATTCGATGTTAGAATTATTACTTTCCGAAAAAGCAGACATCATTTGTTTTCAAGAATTTTATACGCGTAAAAAAGGCGAATATGCCATCAAAGATTCTTTGCAAAAATTTAGCGAACTAAAATATTACCGATACCAAACCATCGACTCTATCGAAAATGAATTGATGTCTCAAGCTATTTTTTCTAAATACCCAATCATCAATTACCACAAAATTTCTTTTTACGAAGGATTACATCCAAACATGTGTAGTTATGCCGATGTGGTTATTCAATCAGATACGATTCGCATCATCAATGTACATTTACAATCCATTAGTTTTAAACCAAAAGATTATAATTATTTTCATAAAGTCACTACCGAAGCCGAAACCGATTTACAATCTTCGAGGCGCATTGGTAGTCGTTTAAAAAATGCTTTTATTCGCAGGGCAACTCAAGCCGAAATGGTGCGCGAGCTGATAGACGAATCGGAGTATAAAGTAATTGTATGTGGTGACTTTAACGACACGCCTAATTCTTATGCCTTTAATGTGATTGCCAATGGTTTAAAAAGTGCCTTTCAAGAAAAAGGTAGCGGCCTGGGCACCACCTATGGCGGGGCATTCCCGAATTTTCAAATTGATTATATTTTATGCGACCCCGCTATGGATGTCTTAAATTATAAAATCATCCAAAAAAAATATTCCGACCACTATCCTGTGGTAGCCGATATTCAGTACAAAAAATAGCTATTTTTAAAGCGCTGGAAATATCAAAATTAGATAAATTCCGTATGTTTGTAGTATGAGTCAGGTTATTAGCTTATACAATTCTTTAAGCAGAAATAAAGAAGTTTTTGAGCCCATTAATGCGCCTTTTGTAGGTATGTATTTATGTGGTCCTACCGTTTATGGCGATCCGCATTTAGGACATGCGCGTTCGGCTACCACTTTTGATATTATTTACCGATACCTTTCGCATTGCGGATATAAAGTTCGTTATGTTAGAAACATTACCGATGTGGGACATTTAGAAAACGATGCCGACGATGGAGATGATAAAATTGCGAAGCGCGCGCGCCTAGAAAAATTAGAACCGATGGAAGTGGTGCAACTATACACCAATGCCTATCACGAAATGATGGACAAATTAAATATTGTTCGTCCAAGTATTGAGCCCCGCGCTTCTGCACACATCATCGAACAAATAGAAATGATCGAAAAAATTGTGGCGGCAGGATTAGCTTATGTTTCGAATGGTTCGGTTTATTTTGATGTATTAAAATATAATGAAAGCGAAAATTATGGCGAATTATCTGGCCGTATTTTAGAAGATCTAATTGCACATGCTGGCGAAGGCAGAAGAACCCTCGAAGGTAAAGAAGAAAAGAAAAATTCTTTCGATTTTGCCTTATGGAAAAAAGCATCTCCAGAACATATCATGCGCTGGAACTCTCCATGGAGCTTAGGTTTCCCGGGTTGGCATATCGAATGTTCGGCCATGAGTAATAAATATTTAGGCGAACATTTTGACATACATGGTGGTGGATTAGATTTATTATTTCCACACCACGAATGCGAAATAGCGCAATCAAAAGCGGCGAATCATTGCAACCCTGCAAAATATTGGATGCACAATAATATGGTCACCATTAATGGCAAAAAAATGGGTAAGTCTTTGGGTAATGCCATCAACTTAAACGAATTTTTTACAGGTGAGCATGCCTTATTAACGCAAGCATATCATCCTATTACCGTTCGCTTTTTCTTTTTGCAAGCACATTACCGCAGTACTTTAGATTTTTCTAACGAAGCTTTACAAGCTGCAGAAAAAGGTTTAAAGAAAATGATCAATGGACTGCGTACTGCAAAAGCATTGACTTATGTAGCAGACACACATGTGAGCTTCGATGCGGAATTAGACGCAGCCATTCAACAAGAATGTCATGAAGTGTATGACGGATTAAACGCAGACTTTAATACCGCTATGAGTATTGCGGCATTGTATAATTTATTGAAGCGTATTAATTCATTCAAGGCGAAACACCTTGCATTGAGTAGTATTAGCCCGGCTACTTTCGAAAAAATTATTCAAACTTTTGTAAGCATCAACGAAGAAGTATTGGGTATTTCTGAATCAAAAATGTTAGAAGGCGCTAGTCCAATTGCTATGCTTGATGCTTGGATGGAAAGTTACCAAACAGCTAGAGCAAATAAAGATTTTGCTTTAGTAGATACCATTCGTGCTAATTTCAAAGCCAATCAAATTATCATTAAAGATAGTAAAGAAGGTTCCGAATGGGCCTACGAAGAATAACCCGCAGCACATGAAAAATTTTATTTATAGTTTAAGCATTGGCATTGTGCTTTTTTGGAATGCATGTAGTTCTGAAAAAACTAAAAAAATTGCGAGCGAAAGTGCTGTTGATACAAGTATTGCTAAACCTGTTTTTTCGGAAGATAGTAGTTTTCAATTTGTGGAAGCGCAATTAGCTTTTGGCACCAGAGTGCCCAATAGCAAAGGTCATAGCGCATGCGCAAATTATTTAACACAAACTTTAAAAAAATACAAAGCCAGTGTGTTTGTGCAAGAAGGCAGCGTAACTGCATTCGATGGCAAAAAATTAAACATTAAAAATATCATTGCTTCTTATAATCCAAGTAATCCAAAACGCGTATTACTTTGCGCACATTGGGATAGCAGACCCTTTGCCGATCAAGATAGCAAAGACCAAGATAAAGCCATTATGGGCGCCAACGATGGCGGTAGTGGTGTGGGCGTTTTGTTAGAAATGACCAGACTTTTTTCTATTGAAAATCCTAAAATTGGTGTCGATATTATTTTATTTGATGCAGAAGATTATGGACAACCCGAAGGCAGCAAATTTCCAAGCATGCAAGATTCGTATTGTTTAGGTTCGCAGTATTGGTGCAAAAATCAACCAAGCAAAGGCTACCAACCTATGTATGGAATTCTATTAGATATGGTTGGTGGCGAAAATGTAGTTTTTCATCAGGACGAAATCTCTAGAACCTACGCTCCTGCTGCTGTTGAGAAAGTGTGGAACGCCGCAGCAAAAGCAGGCTATTCGAGTAATTTCGAATACAAAAATAGTCCGGCCATTATAGACGATCATTATTATATCAATACTATTTTAAATATTCCAGTGGTTGATCTGATTCACCACGACGAAAGTAGCCTAACTGGATTTTGGACGCACTGGCACACGCAGCAAGATAACATCAACAACATCAGTAAAAAATCTTTGAAAGCTGTAGGGCAAACTTTAGTAGAGGTTATTTATTCGGAAGAATAATTTTTAATTTTCGATCCCCTCGTAATAATCATATTTAGTAAAAAAACGCTGCGTTAAAAAAGCAAATAATTTTTAACTATCAATCCCCTCGTAATACACTTCCGACACAGGGCTAAATAAATATATCGCTCCCGTTGAAATTTCTTTGCATTTAAATCTTTTACGCAGCAATGCCATTTTCTGAAACTCCCGACCCGATTTCATTTTAAAAATGGCACCCATTGGAACCGTCGATACAAAAACGGTTTTAGAAACTGGATCAAATTCTTTCAAGACTTTTAATAAATGAATATCGGTACAACTAGCGGCTGCA
>CAIMAP010000005.1 GCA_903838995.1 uncultured bacterium
CCCGCAACGGTCTCAAAACCCAAGACAACACCATCCAATTAGATATCAACGGTAAAAAAGGTACTACAACTCCTGTAAACGAAAATGGCAAGGTGAATTAAACTTCCCTTGCCAATAAACCATTCATAAAATCGGCCATCATTTCTTTCTTTTCTAAAGAAGCCTCTATTTGTGCAAACTCTTTCCAGGCAAGGTCTGCGTAATGTGTTACCGCATCATTTAACAATTGCGGTATAGCTAATCGATCAAAAATATTTTTTATAGCGTTTACCTTTTCGCTGGCATTAAAAGTAGTAGCTTGTAACCATTTATTTAATTCAATGGCCTCATTATCTTTCACTAATTCCAAAGCCTTTATTAACATAAATGTTTTTTTATTGGCAATCACATCTCCCCCAACTTGCTTTCCAAATTTTTCGGGGTCGGCATATAAATCTAAATAATCATCGCGGAGCTGAAATGCGATGCCCATGTTTTTTCCAAATTCGTATAAGTGTTGCGCTTGCTTTTTAGAAACGCCCGCTATTAATGCGCCTACCTCTAAGCTAGCGCCCAATACCACTGCAGTTTTGAGCGTTATCATATGAATATATTCAGACATGCCAACATCCATCCTACTTTCAAAATTCATATCTATTTGTTGCCCTTCACAAACTTCAATCGCACTTTTATTAAATATATTGAGAATACTACGCAACAAATCATTTTCGTATTTCATGAGCAAAGCATAGGCTTCAATCAACATTACATCGCCAGATAAAATAGCCGTGTTCACATTCCATTTTTCATGCACCGTAATTTTACCTCTTCGAACCGGCGCATTATCCATAATGTCATCATGGATTAAAGTAAAATTATGAAATGTTTCTATGGCCATGGCCGCATGAACCGCCTCTTCCATTTTACCATTCATTAAATCGCAAGCCATCATAACCATCACAGGGCGCATACGCTTGCCTCCTAGGGCCATGATATAATCTAATGGCTCATATAATTCTTGTGGAAATTTACTGAATTTATTAGCTGCAATAAATTCGTTTATGGTAATTTGGTATTGTTCAATCGCTTTCATGCAATATTTTCGCTTATCTTCTTTTATAATTTTTTTTATATTCTGTATGAATTAAGGAATCGGTAATCAGTTGAAAATCGATTTGTTTTTTGGCTAAATCTACTTTACGCACTTTAATTTTTACCTCATCGCCTAATTGATATTTTCTCTTTTTTCGTTGTCCAATGATGCAATAATTTGCTTGGTCTAAGACATAAAAATCGTCATCAATATCTCTCAACCGAATCATGCCTTCGCATTTATTTTCTACTATTTCTACATAAATACCCCATTCGGTTACGCCAGATATAATACCTGCAAACTCTGTGTTTATTTGGTCTGCAAGGTATTCGGCTTGTTTGTATTTAACAAATAAACGTTCGGCATCTGCTGCGCGTTTTTCCATTTGCGAAGCATGCAAACACATTTTCTCATACACTTCTGCATCAACCGATTTTTGTCCATCTAAATAATGTTGCAATAAACGATGCGCCATTACATCGGGGTATCTTCTTATAGGAGAAGTAAAATGGGTATAATAATCAAATGCCAATCCATAATGACTGGTTTTTTTAGTCGTATAAATTGCTTTAGCCATGGAACGAATAGCTAATTGAGTCAAAACATTTTGTTCTTTTTTGCCTTCTACATCGCTCATTAAAAGATTCAAAGATTTAGAAATCTCTGCATGATTTTTGGTTTGAATTTTATATCCAAAACGAGCAGCAAATTTAGCAAAACCTTCTAAAACCTTTTCTTTTGGGGCATCGTGTGAGCGATATACAAAAGTGAGAGGGCTTTTTTTACTGCCCTTTTTAGCAATAAATTCGGCTACTTTACGATTGGCCAATAACATAAAATCTTCGATTAATTTATGCGCATCGTTGCGTTCTTTTACATAAACACCAATGGGTTTTCCGGTATCATCTAAATTAAATTTAACTTCGGCACTTTCGAAATTAATAGCGCCATTTTTAAATCGGGCATTTCTTAAAATATGGGCAAGTTCGTTGAGTGTTAAAATTTCTGAAA
The DNA here is from genome assembly GCA_903838995.1 of uncultured bacterium. GTDB lineage: Bacteria > Bacteroidota > Bacteroidia > Sphingobacteriales > Sphingobacteriaceae > CAIKLP01. The sequence goes on from CAIMAP010000005.1 coordinate 2,084, forward strand.
CATGATCACCACTTTGTGCCTGAATAATTTCCCAAACTTCTTCGTAAGTAAACCTCCTATCCGAATGAATGATGGTTCTTCCAAACCATTCCGAAATTACATTCGCATTTTTATCCATTTCGAAAATGGCAGAAAATGTTAGTTTGTCTTCCTTAGGCCTTAAGGAACACAGCTCATTCGAGAGTTTTTCGGGTAACATGGGAATTACTTTACCCACCAAATAAACAGAAGTACCACGCTCGTTGGCTTCTTTGTCTAATGCCGTATTGGGTCGCACATAATGCGAAACATCTGCAATGTGTACGCCAATTTCAAAATTACCATTAGGCAATGTTTGAAAAGAAATGGCATCGTCAAAATCTTTCGCATCAAATGGGTCGATGGTAAAAGTTAAGATCTTACGCATGTCTCTTCTACCAGCAAGATCGTTATCAGTTATTTTGGTACTTATGGCATTTGATTCTGATTCTACTTCTTTTGGAAAGGCCAAAGGAAAACCATATTCGGCCAGTACGGCATTCATTTCTGTGAGGTGTTCGCCTTGAACGCCAAGCACCGAAACCACTGTACCAAAAGGGTTCTTAGAGGTAGCAGGCCAATCGGTAATTTTAACCACCGCTTTCATTTTATCCTTTGCACCATTTAATTGATCCAATGGAATAAAAATATCGTGGTTCATTTTTTTATTATCGGGCACTAAAAATGCAAATTTTGGTGTGAGTTGAATGATGCCGGTAAACTCCATTTTTGCTCTTTCTAAAATCTCTAGCACTTCGCCTTCTAAATTTTTTCCATTGCGTTTGGCATACATAAAAACTTTAACCTGATCGCCATGCAAAGCGTTGCGTAATTTACGAGGAGAAATAAACACATCTTCTTCCATGCCTTCTACTATCAAATAAGCAGAGCCATTTTGAGCCATATCTATTTTACCAATCACATGGTTTTGCAATTCTTTTAGTTGGTATTTACCTTTCGCAATCTCTTTGATGGTGCCTTTTTCGGCCATTTCTTCAATAATTTCTAATATGAGTTGCCTGGTTACTAAATCTTCTACATTTAATTTTGCCGCAATTTGTTTATAGTTAAAATTCTGATGCATTTGTTCTGCAAATGCATCTAAGATTAACTGCTGTAATATATTTTTGATTGCGCTATTTTTTTGCTTAGCCATTTCTTTTAATTGAATAATGATTTACCCGGTATTGCGTCAATGAGCTTTTGGGTATAGGCTTGTTGCGGGTGATGATATATTTCTTCGGGAAAGCCGCTTTCCACTATTTTTCCGGCATTCATCACCAACATGCGATCCGAAAAATGTTTTACGACCGATAAATCGTGTGAAATAAATAAATAACTCAATTGAAATTTTTCTTGTAAATCAGACAATAAATTTAAGACTTGTGCCTGCACAGATACATCGAGTGCCGATACCGATTCATCACAAATAATAACTTTGGGTTGTAAGGCCAAAGCTCTTGCAATGCAAATGCGTTGGCGTTGTCCACCCGAAAACTCATGTGGATATCGATTGAAAAAATCGGCACCTAAACCCACTTGTTCTAATAATTCAATTGTTTTATTTTTTCGTTCTTGATTGTTTGCATGAATACCATGTACTTGCATCGGTTCCATAATAGCAGCACCAATGGTAAATCTTGGATTTAAAGCCGAATAAGGATCTTGAAATACAATCTGAAGCTCACGCCTCAAGGAACGGAGATTTTTAGCGGAGAGGCTTGTTAATGCAATATTTTGATAGTTTATATCGCCACTGGTTGGTTCTATTAAACGGAGTAAACACCTTCCTAATGTAGTTTTACCACAACCCGATTCGCCTACTAGCCCAAGTGTTTCGCCAGGATAAATTTCAAAAGATACTTCGTCAACGGCTTTATGAAAGTTTTTAGCTTTTGCAAAAATGCCTTTTTTTATAGGATACCACTTGGCTAAATTCTGAACAGATAAAATTGGTTTCTGAGCATAAATTAAAGCTCTTCTTTTATTAATTTCTTCTGTAGTAATAGCGTAGGTAGCAATTATTTCTTTTAAATTTTGTGTAGCAAGTGATTTATTTTCATCTTGATGATTGATAAAATCAGCAACTGTTGGCAATCGCTTAAGTTGCAAATTCATGTTTGGCTTACAAGCTAGAAGACCTACTGTATAAGGATTTTTAGGTTGTTTGAAAATAGCACTAACCGATTTATGTTCTAAAATATTGCCTCTATACATCACCATCACTTCGTCGGCAATTTCAGAAATCACACCTAAATCATGAGAGATAAAAATCATGCTCATGTTTCTTTCATCTCTTATTCTTTTCAATAATTCGATGATGTTTTTTTGCACTGTAACATCTAGTGCAGTAGTTGGTTCATCGGCTATGAGTAAATCTGGATCGCAACTCAATGCCATGGCAATGAGTACTCTTTGCTTTTGTCCACCCGAAATTTCGTGTGGGTATCTATCGTATAACTGAGCAGGGTTAGGTAATTGAACCTCTTCAAACAATGCAATTGTTTTTTGTTTTGCTTCGGTTTTTGCCAAACCTTGATGCCTTTGAATGGCCTCTGTAACTTGTGCACCACAGGTATGCACCGGATTCAAAGAGGTCATTGGCTCTTGAAAAATCATTGCGATTTTATTCCCTCTAATGCCAGTCATTTGCGAATCGGGAATGCCTAAAATATCGATTGTTTCTGTTGGGCTATGAAAAATTATTTTTCCATTTACCTTCGTATTTTGTGCGGCTAATAAACGCATAATCGCTAAAGAAGTAACCGATTTTCCAGAACCAGATTCGCCCACAATTCCAACAATTTTACCTCTAGGAATTTCGAATGATATTCCTTTAACGGCATCATAAATACCCTCTTCTGTTGTAAATTGAATTGCTAAATTTTGAACCGATAAAATGCTTGTGTGCATATGCAAATCTGAAGCCTAAACATACTAAAATTTATCTGATTATAATGCCAGGTAGCATTAACAAAGGAATAAGATCTAAATTTGCTGTAGAAATGGTATCTGGTAAAAAGGTGATTTTTTTATCGAAAACTCGATCGCCAATATAAAAACTGAGCCAAAATTCATTATGGATTGTAAAAAGCGATTCATCTATGATCTCAATTGGCACATAAGATTGAGGGGCTAAACTACCCAGGGAATGTCTAAAAATGGCGGTTTTAACTTCTTCTCCATTCAATAAACCGTAGCCTTTGGTACTCACTAAGATATTACTAATGGTTTCGGATTTTAAATTTAATAAATAGGCTTTCCAATTCCTATTTTCTGCCGTTTCGCTTTCTAAAACAATGGCAATGCCAATATCATTTACCTCCAAAAAATCAATGTCTTTTTTCATTCGAAAAAATTACTTTTTGGGAGCTGCTTTTTTAGCCGCCGCTTTTTTGGGTGCTGCTTTTTTACTTACTGCTTTTTTAGCTGCCGCCTTTTTAGGAGCTGCTTTTTTAGTGGTGGTTTCTTTTTTACTTGCTACTTTTTTAGTGGCAGTTTTAGCCCCTTTTTTAGCATAAGCTGGTTTGTCTTCTGCTTCTTTACCACCCGCTAACCTAACGCAATCAGCATAAGTAAGCGTACTTGCTTCGGTATCTTTTGGAATTTTAACATTGTCCTTACCATATTCAATGTAAGGTCCCCATCTACCATTTAACACTTTAACTAAAACATTTTCAGTAAATAGTTTAATAATTTTATTAGCGTCTTTTTCTCTTTTTGCTAAAATCAATTCAATTGATCTTTCCAATTCAATGGTATGCGGATCATCCTCTTTTCCGATAGAGGTAAAAATACTATTATGACGAATGTATGGTCCGAATTTTCCAATGCCAATAACTACCTCTTTATCTTCAAATAATCCTACATTTTTAGGCAACTTGAATAATTCCATAGCCTCTTCTAAGCTAATGGTTTCAATCATTTGACCTGTCCGAAGACTTGCATATTTAGGTTTAATGTTGTTTTCTTCGTCTGCTTCGCCTAATTGTACAAATGGCCCAAAACGTCCAATTCTAACAGATACTAGCTTGCCAGAAACAGGATCGGTTCCTAAATCTCTATTGGTATTCGCTCTTTCGGCATTCTCCATGGTATTCTCTACATCCTTATGAAAAGGGGTATAGAAATCTTGGATCATTTTAGTCCACTCGGTTAAACCTTGTGCAATATCATCGAATTCTTTTTCCACTTTTGCCGTAAAGTTGAAATCTACAATATGCTGAAAATGCTGTACTAAGAAATCGTTTACCACTGCGCCAATATCACTTGGAAATAATTTAGATTTTTCGACGCCAACATTTTCTATTAATTGCGCTTGCGTAATAACGGCATCTTTTAAATTAATGACGCGGTAATTTCTTTGTTTACCTTCTCTATCTTCTTTTAAAACGTAAGCTCTTTTTTGAATTGTTGCAATCGTTGGTGCATAGGTAGATGGTCTGCCAATGCCTAATTCTTCTAGCTTTTTTACTAAACTGGCTTCGGTATATCTGGCAGCCGCTCTAGAAAATTTTTCTGTAGCATTCATTTCTACCAATGTTAAATTTTGCTTTTCGGTTAATGGCGGTAGCATTTTATTATCTGCTTCTGCCTCCCCTGCAAGTTCTAATTCATCATCGGTAGATTCCATATAAACTTTTAAGAATCCATCAAAACGAAGTACTTCTCCTTGTGCAATTAATTCTTCTTTTCGTGTTGAAATAGCAATTTTTGCTGTTGTTTTTTCGAGTTGTGCTTCACTCATTTGCGAGGCAATAGAACGCTTCCAAATTAAATCGTATAAACGCACATCGGCAGGATCTCCTGCAATAGTATGTTGATCAAAATAGGTAGGGCGAATGGCTTCATGGGCTTCTTGCGCACCTGCAGATTTTGTTTTAAACTTCCTTAAAGTATGGTATTTTTCGCCGTATGCCGATAAGATTTCGTTCTTAGCCGCTGTTAAAGCGGTATCGGATAGGTTAACCGAATCGGTACGCATATAAGTAATCTTTCCAGATTCGTATAATCTTTGCGCTACTTGCATGGTTCTGGCAACAGAAAAACCTAATTTTCTGCTGGCTTCTTGTTGTAAAGTAGAAGTAGTAAAAGGTGCAGCTGGCGATTTTTTTCCTGGCTTTACTTCTAAACTACTCACCATAAAACTTGCCGCTTTACAATCGTTTAAAAACTTTTCAGCATCACCAATCAATTCAAAACGATCGGGATGTTCTGCTTTAAAAATTATTTTTTTAGTGTCTTGTGCATGAAAATAAGCCACTACTTTAAAGCTTGCTTGCGCATTAAAAACATTAATTTCTCTTTCTCTTTCTACAATTAAACGAACTGCTACAGATTGCACACGACCCGCAGATAGCGAGGGTTTCACCTTACGCCAAAGAATTGGAGATAGCTCAAAACCAACCAAACGATCTAATACTCTTCTGGCTTGTTGTGCATACACTAAATTATAGTCTATTGTTCTTGGATTTTCAATTGCTTTAACAATAGCAGGTTTTGTAATTTCATGAAAAACAATACGCTTAGTTTTGCTTTCTGTTAATCCTAAAGTTTCGTATAAATGCCAAGAAATGGCTTCTCCCTCGCGGTCTTCATCGGATGCTAACCAAACCATTTCTGCAGCTTTTGCCAATTTTTTCAATTCAGCAACTACGGCTTTTTTATCGGCTGGTACTTCATAATGTTGGGCAAAATTATTGGCAACATCTATGGCGTTATTTCCTTTTGCTAAATCTCGAATATGGCCATAACTAGACTTCACTAAAAAGTCTTTACCTAAATATCCTTCTATTGTTTTGGCTTTCGCCGGTGATTCTACAATCAATAAATTTTTCGCCATCTTCTATAATTCCTGAATAATGCTTCAGAATTGCAAATAAACAGATTAATAATCCTAAGTACCAAATGTTTTATTAAAAAACACCTTTAAATAATATAAATTAAGGCATTAAATAACCTTAAGTTTGAATAATGCCCACATTAAAGGCCTTTTCTATAGCCGCATGATTAGCCGCTTCCACACCCATTGATATAACTTTTCTAGTTTCTAATGGATCAATCACACCATCTACCCACATTCTAGCAGCTGCATAATAAGGTGTAGTTTGAGCGGTATAACTATCGGTAATTTTCTTTAATAAAGCAGCTTCAACCTCTGGTGTAACTAATTCGCCTTTGGCTTTTAGTGTAGCAGATTGAATTTGTAATAATACTTTTGCAGCTTGAGAACCACCCATCACCGCAATTTTTGCACTTGGCCAAGCGTAAATTAATCGGGGGTCGTAGGCCTTTCCACACATGGCGTAATTTCCTGCACCATACGAATTTCCAATTACGATGGTAAATTTAGGTACCACCGAATTAGCAACCGCATTTACCATTTTGGCGCCATCTTTAATAATACCGCCTTGTTCAGACCTCGATCCAACCATAAAACCAGTAACATCTTGTAAAAATACCAATGGAATTTTCTTTTGATTACAGTTCATGATAAAACGCGCGGCTTTATCTGCAGAATCGGAATAGATTACGCCACCAAACTGCATCTCTCCTTTTTTACTTTTCACAACCGTTCTTTGATTTGCTACAATTCCTACAGCCCAACCATCTATTCTTCCTAAACCACAAATAATGGTTTGACCATATTTTTCTTTGTATTGTTCAAAATCAGAATCATCAACTAAACGATGAATAATTTCGAGCATATCATAAGGTTTCTCTCTGTTATCGGGCAAAATGCCATAAATTTCTTTGGGATCTTTTAAAGGTGCTTTAGCTGCAACCCTATTAAAACCAGCCTTTGTGTAATCTGCGGTTTTAGAAAAAATATTTCTGATGGCTTTTAAACAAGCTGCATCATTTTCGTGTTTGTAATCAGTTACTCCCGAAATTTCGCAATGCATAGTTGCACCACCCAAAGATTCGTTATCAATATCTTCGCCAATAGCCGATTTCACTAAATAAGATCCTGCTAAAAAAACAGAACCCGTTCCATCTACAATCATGGCTTCGTCGCTCATGATGGGAAGGTAAGCCCCGCCTGCAACACAGCTGCCCATGATGGCTGCAATTTGTAAAATTCCCATCGAAGACATCACCGCATTGTTTCTAAAAATACGACCGAAATGTTCTTTGTCAGGAAAAATTTCATCTTGCATTGGCAAATAAACGCCGGCACTATCTACTAAATAAATAATAGGTAATTTATTTTCAATACAAATTTCTTGCGCTCTTAAATTCTTTTTAGCAGTCATTGGAAACCATGCTCCGGCTTTAACGGTTGCATCATTTGCAACAATCATACATTGTTTACCAGAAACATAGCCAATGCCTGCAATTACACCAGCAGATGGGCATCCGCCATGTTCTTCATACATTTTATCGGCTGCAAAAGCGCCAATTTCAATAAAATTTGATTGTGGATCGATGAGGTTTGCAATTCTTTCTCTAGCCAACATTTTCCCCTTCTCTTTTTGCTTTGCTGCATTTTTAGCGCCGCCACCTTCTTGCACTTTTTTAAATCTATTTTTAAGATCCGCCACTAATTGCTTATTGACATCTTCGTTTTTATTGAATTCAATATCCATCATCTTAAATTAAAATCAAGCGTTAAAAATAAAATTATGATAAATCTCTATCTCGAAACCAACTATCGTTTGGTTCTAATTTTGTAGCCAATAATTGTGTCAATAAATCTGAAACATTGCCTGCATCGATTAATAATTCGCGGTTACTAGACCTTAAAAATCCATTGGCTAACATTTGATCTAATTGCAAAAGCAATGGATTATAAAAACCTTCAAAGTTAAGTATACCAATTGGTTTAGCGTGTAAGTTAAGTTGCAACCAAGTCAACATTTCAAACATTTCGTCCATGGTTCCAAAACCACCGGGTAAAGTAATCACATAATCTGCTTGATCGCACATATATGCTTTTCTTTCGTGCATGCTATTAACAATTACATTTTCGGTTAAAGGTAAATCGCCCGTTTCTTTAAATCTTAAAAATTCGGGAATCACTCCCAAAACTTTACCATTGTTCGCTAACATTTCGCTGGCAATAATTCCCATTAATCCAACATTCCCTCCTCCGTAAATTAATCTAATGTTATTTTCGGCAAGTAAACGCGCCAACAATTTAACCTCTTCTATGAGTTTTAAATTATTACCAGTACTCGACCCACAAAAAACTAAAATACTTTTCATACATTAAATTATCTTGTATAGTTTGGTGCTTCTTTGGTTATGACAATATCGTGTGGATGACTTTCTCTAATACCAGCTGCAGTTATTCTAACAAACTTAGCTTCTTGCATTGCGGCAATGGTGCCTGCGCCGCAATAGCCCATCCCTGCTTTCAATCCACCAACAAATTGGTGCATTACTTCGGCTAAGGTGCCTTTGTATGGTACACGCCCTACAATGCCTTCTGGTACTAACTTTTTAATATCATCTTCGGCATCTTGGAAATAACGATCTTTAGAGCCAGTTTCCATCGCTTCAATAGAACCCATTCCACGGTAAGATTTAAATTTTCTGCCTTCGTAAATTATGGTTTCTCCTGGAGATTCTTCTACTCCTGCAAATAAAGAACCCGCCATAATACAACTTGCTCCGGCAGCAATCGCTTTAGGAATATCTCCTGTGTGTTTAATACCACCATCTGCAATTACTGGAATGCCAGTCCCTTTTAATGCTTTAGCACATTCGTAAACCGCATATAATTGAGGAACACCCACACCAGCAATAATTCTAGTAGTACAGATTGATCCTGGTCCAATACCCACTTTTACCGCATCAGCTCCAGCTTTTGCTAAAGCTTTGGCAGCTGCGGCAGTGGCAATATTTCCTGCAATTACTTGTAATTTTGGAAATGCCTTTTTAACCATTTTTAATGTTTCAATAACTCCTTTAGAATGGCCATGTGCTGTATCAATAGCAATAACGTCTACACCGGCATTTACAAGCGCGCTAACGCGTTCCATGGTGTCGGCAGTAACACCAACAGCCGCACCAACTCTAAGGCGTCCTTGCTCATCTTTACATGCTTGAGGGAAGTTTTTAAACTTCTGAATATCTTTATAAGTTATCAAACCGGTTAGTTTGCCTTTTTTATCAACTACAGGCAATTTTTCGATTTTATGTTTTTGTAAAATCAATTCTGCTTTTTTAAGGTCTGTGCCAGCTGGCGCAGTAATTAAATTAGCTGTGGTCATCACCGTTTTCACTTTTAATTTTAAATCTTTTTGAAAACGGATGTCTCTATTGGTTAGAATACCCAATAATTGTTGGTTTTTATCGATAATTGGAATGCCTCCAATTTTAAATTCTTTCATTAAAGCAAATGCTTCTGCTAAAGTAGCCTC
>CAIMAP010000006.1 GCA_903838995.1 uncultured bacterium
ATCTACCAAAGCAAAAATGAAGAGCAATAGTTTTTTCATAATTAAAATGTTATTACTAATTTTTACTAATTTAAAATTGATTCCTAACGAATCTAATTAATTCAAATAATAAATATCTCAAAAATCTGAAATATACAGCATTTGCACTACTCTGCAGTTCACTTGCAATTTTAAATTCAACAGCAAATAATTGCGGAATTCGATACCTAACCATAAGTTGATATTTACGAAACCCTTATGGTTATTGGTATAAAGATATAAATGTTCGGTACCGTGTAGGCTCCACTGAAATTAACAAAAATTAGTGCAAAAGCGTGTAAATCGATGATTTATACGCTTTTTTGCTTTAAACACCATTCGGATATTTACGGATAAATACGGATATAATAATTTTTTGAATCAAATATATTTGCGTATATTTGCGGATAAATACGGATATTTATGAGCTTAACAATCCAAACATTAAAACTAGACTTGGGCATGAAACTCATGACCGAGCTCAGTAAAATTGACAGATTTGATGCCACTTGGACAAGCATTGAAAAGCGTGAAGGCGCAACTTTGAAACAATTGAAATCTATTGCTACTGTAAGAAGTGTAGGTGCTTCAACAAGGATTGAAGGTTCGAAGATGACAGATGATGAAGTAGCTGTATTGATTGATAAATTATCTGTCTCAAAATTAGAAGAAAGAGATCAGCAGGAAGTGATTGGCTATTTCGAAGCCTTAGATACGATCACTGAAAATTATAAATCTATTGGTATTTCCGAAAGTCAAATTAAAAACTTGCATAAAATATTGATGCAGTATGGCGAAAAAGATGCCTGGCATAAAGGAAATTATAAGCAAGTAAGCAATGCAGTAGAGGCTAATTTGATTGATGGTACTAAGCAAGTTGTTTTTAGAACTGCAGAGCCTGGAATTGCAACACAAGATGCCATGATGATGTTGTTTGAATGGTATAATTCAGACACAGAAACTATTCCATTAGTAAAGGCTGCTTTGTTTGTATATGAGTTCTTGAGCATCCATCCTTTTCAGGATGGTAATGGAAGACTAAGCAGATTGCTAGGTAGTTTATTGCTTTTGAAAACTGGCTATTCGTGGATTCAATATGTCAGTTTTGAACATGAGATTGAGAATAGAAAAACGGAGTATTACAAAGTACTCATGCAAACACAGCGCAATAGACCAGGCGAAAATGTAACTGATTGGTTGAGATTTTTTATCAACTGTTTGATAAATATACAAGAGCAATTAATGATAAAATTGGAAGAAAATAAAACAGAAAAACCAATTTTGCAAAGGGATAAACGCATTTTGTTTTTTATTCAAAATCATGCAGGTTGTAGCTCTGGAGAGATATCTAAAAAACTAGACTTAGCATTGCCAACTGTTAAAAAGTCTTTAGGGGATTTAGTATCTAAAGGAATTATCACTAAAGAGGGACAAGGTAAATCAACAGGATATTTTGCGGTAGTTTAGCGTTAAAATTTATTGCCGCTTTTCCTGCAAAGATTCCAAAGCAAATTTCATTATACTAAATCTTTTACCTTTGAATACCATGCTTGATGCTGCTGATATAAATAATATAAAATCTTTTTTAGACGAAAAAGTCGATGAATTCAATAGGATTAATTTTATTGAACTCGATCCTATTTCCATTCCACACAGATTCAGTTTAAAACAAGACATAGAGATTGCGGGCTTCTTAGCGGCAACCATTGCTTGGGGCAATAGAAAAAGCATTATTCAAAACGCCAATAAATTAATGGATACTATGGGCGAAAGTCCATTCGATTTTGTAATTAATGCTACTAATAAGGAATTAAATAAATTACAATTTGTACATCGCACTTTTAATAGTGATGACCTTCGGATTTTTATTAAATGTATTAGAAACATTTACTTAAACCTAGGCGGGATGGAAAAAATATTTGCAAGCGCGGCTACCAATGATTCTATGCAACCTGCCATAGCAGAGTTTAAGCGTTTGTTTTTTAGTATCGAACATTTAGCAAGAACCGAAAAACATGTGAGCGATCCAGCAAAAGGTAGTTCGGCAAAACGAATAAACA
>CAIMAP010000007.1 GCA_903838995.1 uncultured bacterium
ACTGTAAAAATGTACAATACAATTTAAAAACGAGTGATTGTTATGCTAGGGCAAAAATCACTTTTGAAAATGGCACACAAATTTATTTGAATCCAGTTTTTTATACACAAACAAGCAATTTCGCACAAATACAAAATCCGGTAAACTATACCGAAACAATTATCTTTAAAATAATCGGCACTTTGTTGTATGCAGCATGGTTGCTATTGGCTTGGAGTTTCATCAATAGAGGCAGGTCTAGTAAATCAGGTCGTTACCAAATGCCAACCTTTCCAGATAGCACCTTTCCGGAGTTTAATTAGACAAGGTTTATCGCTTACTAATTTTATTGCTAGTAATCTGTCGCTGTAAGCTACATTTAAACCTCAGCATATCTTCTGATCGCTTCTTCAAATGCTTTTGACTCACGCCGCTATTAACGCGTTTACGCCATAAATTAAAGCTGCTGCGTTTTAGTTCTTTGCGCATAAGTGCAATTACATCGGATTCGCTTAAGCCAAACTGAAACAAAATGGCTTCAAAAGGCGTGCGGTCTTCCCAGGCCATTTCAATAATACGATCGAGTGATTTGCTATCTAACATCAATTCATTTAACAAGCCAATGAATTAATTGTTCAAAATAATTATTAGAAAATAAAGCAAAAAAAAGGGCGAGCTTAAGAATAAGCTCGCCCTTTAAAAAAAAGTATAAATATTAGTTTTCGTTTCTACTTAAACCGTAGATAACTAAACCAAATCCAATTTTGTTAATCGCATCCGCAATATTGTAAACAATATCCATTGAATGAGAAGCAGCTGCTGGGTCTGATACTAATACCATACCGAACAATCCACCTGGTGTACCTAAAATGTATCCTAATGGATAGATAGCCCATCCAACTAATACGAACCAACCTAATACTCTAGTAGCTTTTGCAACTTGAGGTCCTGCGTTTTGTGCCAATGTAGCCACTTCGCCAAACCATACTAAGTAAGCAATGTAGAAATAAGCTGCACCTGAGATTACTCCCCACATTACACTGTTTGTTCTGTCAATGGTTTCACCAAAGTAACCAGTAACTAACATCACTAATGAAGCGAAAATTAATTTCCAAAGTAAGCCGATTTTAGCACCTGCTTTTTTAGTAATTAAATAAAACTCAACACACATCAATGGAACAGTTAGAATCCAATCTACATATCTGAAAAATGTAGGTGATTCTCCAGTTTCCAAGTTGTAACCTCTCATGTAGTAGTAATGTACTGCTGCAATGAAGGTAATAATACCCGATACTAAAACTGATGTTCTCCATTTTTGAGCGGTGTTGTTTAACTCAAAAAAGAAAAATACTGATGCGGCCATCATAGCCATTGTTCCGATAAAAAACGTGAATGCCACGTAGTTATCACTTGCAATTTTTAAATGTTCCATTTTTTAATTTTATTTTAGGCCTACTCTTATGGATTTTCAGATACTCCTCTGCAATTTTTTTTCAGGTGCAGATTCCTATTATAAAACAATATAAATAATAAAAAGTTTTTGTTAAAATAAATTTTTTCCACAATTCGATTCTATTGAATTTTGAAGGTTTTTTGATAAAATTTGTTCATGGCAATAACATGAGGTAAGCTAATACAGGCTACAAACATGAAAAACAGCGCCGTAAAGTCGGTTTTTTCCGTTTTCAATGATCCAATTTGAACTAAATAAATAGTTAGTATAAAAAATAAAACAGCGCCTAGATTAAAAGGAAGTGCTTTTTTATATAGGGTAAGATTATTCGTTTTTAGCCCTTTTTTTAGGTGTATCCAGCCATATATACTATGCTGCGCAATAAAATAAACAGCAAAAGAGGTTAATAGGGGCAAAAAAAGCCCTATAGTTAACATCAATACACTGTAGGTCATAACTATTTTCCTTTCTAATAAACTCCAAATAAGCCCAACTGCAACTAAAATTGGCCCAATTTTGCTTGAAATAGACATTGGAATAGCCAATGGAGAAACACCCAAATGGACAATTATACTATTGGTTTCGTTTATGTGTCCCAATAAAATAATTCCAAATAACAAAGTGCCCCAAAATATTATTTTTAGATTATTGTTTTTGTGTAGGTTCCATTCTTGCATATCACATTGTCCAAAATGCCAAATAGAATAGGCAATAAAAATGAGCATAGATAAATTTGGCAATAAAATCCAAAGGATAAAATAAGCAAAAAACAAAGCAATGTAACGTAAAATAAATTGGTAATTTATTTTGTCATGGTATAAACCAGTCAATAACAAATGATCTATTGCACCATGCGGAAGGCCAACAGACAATAGGCCTACAGCAAAAAAGAAATATTGAATGGTATTAAAATGATTTGGAAAAATTTGCAAACAAGCTAATAATAAAACAGCAATAGTCAATCCGAAAATGGAGCTATATTTATTTGTACTAATTTTAATATTTGCTATCAAGATTTAAATTTTATTAACAACTACAATATAATAGAATTTGTTTGAATTAATAAATGATATTTCTGAAAGTCAAATTAATGCGCGGGCCTTTATTTTTTTGTTTGGGTATTTGGTGCTTCCAAAAATGTTGCGTTTCGCCTTGCATAACCAACAAAGAGGCATCATTTAAGATTATGCTCTGTTTAGCAGTCGATTTTTGAAAACGATGTTGCATTTGAAAATTGCGTGATGCACCAAAGCTTAGAGAAGCAATTACCGGATTCGTTCCCAGCTCTTTTTCGTCATCTGCATGCCAGCCCATGCTATCATCTCCATTTCTATAATAATTTAACAACACACCATTAAATTGATGACTTGTTAAGGTTTCAATTTTGTTTTTTATCGATAATAAAATAGGCGTAAATGGAATTGGCTGAAGTTTGATATTGGAATAAGCATAATAGGGATGATCTTCGCCATAATATGCTGTTAGCCTGGGTTGATCTAATGTTTTGCCGAATATTTTAATTTGATATTGTTTCCAATCAATCTCTGAAATTAAAGCCTGCATGATGCTTTCGCTTTCTTGTTCATCAAAAAAATGCTCGTGCAATTCAATTGCGGCGTCAGGTAAATCAAATTTTATCATTTATTCTTTCTGCCTGCTCAAATGCTATTCTATTTTTTTTGAATTTCGATGACTAAATAAATAAAATGTGATGACCGAAAATAAAAAACCAATAATTACCATAAAGTAGTTCATTGGTTTAGCAATGCTAAGCGAGAGTCTTATTAAAATGGTAGTGATGATAAAACTTGCATTTCTGAATATTGTAAAGAAAGAAAAATTGTATACAAAAGAAATAATCAGCAATAATACATCTACCAGAATCATGATAGAGAAGAAGTCAGTATAAAAAACGGTATTGGGATTTGGGTAATTGGTATTGTTTTGGAAAGCATATAAAACATCATTACTCCAATTTAACAAGCTGCTTACACTCAATAGAAACAATACGATGATCATTCCGAAGGAAACATTCTTTTTAATAAGAATAAAATCTTTCAGTTCGGTCACTACTTCTTTTTTCTTGTTGCTATAATAAATTTTATAATATAATATGGTAAGGGTTAATAAAGTTAAGGCAGCTCCTAAATCATATAGTAAACTGGTAATTTCCGGACTATTTATCGCAATAAAGTCGCTTGAATTAAAATCAGCAATGTCGTGAAAAAAACTTCTAAGCGTAATTAAGGTAATTACCTCAAATTGTTTTCCAATAAATTCTGAAATAGAATTGGGTATAATTATGATTAATAAAAATACCTCGTAATAAAGTATAAAACTAAATGGGGTGTAAATTGCTTTTAAATAATTTTGTTGGTTATGATGCAACAGCCCAAAGTTGTTGCCAAGAAAAATAACCAGTAGGTGAACTAGGAATGAAAAAATGGCCGCCCGTAAAATTAAGAGTTCAATTTTCCTTACTTTATCAGGACCAAAGTAAAGATCAAAATATTTACCAATTGTTTGCATTATACCAAGTTAAACAATTTATTTTTCAAATTTCATAATTAATCACCATCGATTTTTTAATGAATTTGCTTAAAATTTGTTGAATATCGCGGTTGTGGCTGTATTTTTTAATATTATTTCGCAAATCTTCCACCTGTGGATAGCCGCTTTCGGTATCAAAATAACCAAAGCCTTTGTATAAACCGCGCTCTATGCATACCATCGATTTTTCGCCGGCAACACGGCCTTTGCTAATTAGAAAGAAGCTTTGATTTTGAAAACTAAAAGTCTCAATGGCTTGTGTTACTCGCTGGTTATAGGCTTCAGGCGCTTCTACTGCTATGCATGCGCCATTGCATTTTTTAATTTGATGATTAAAGCAA
>CAIMAP010000008.1 GCA_903838995.1 uncultured bacterium
TACCTCGTCTATCAAACATATAAAATTGATTATTTAAGTCAGAAACGACGCCTAAACCTTCTGTATTTGCATCAATTTTTAATGGAAATGCTGCTTGATTAATGTTATTACTAAATTGGTAGCTATATAGTTTAGTTTGCTGATTAAATACTTGCAAGGTATTTTGGTCGAGGTAAATTTGTTCTTGCAGGGAGTCGCCATAAACATCTGCTTGTAAAAACAAATGCGATTTTGAATACGGACCAGACTTGGCTTGTTGAATTGTTCCATCAAAATAAACACTGGTAATTGCTCCATTTTGATTGGTACTCACAAACCTATTTTTACCTTCTGCTGTATCGGCAACAAAATAGAATGGATTAGTATAAGTGCTGTTGCTGCTGTCTTTGGGGCTACTGATCGTTTCTCCTTTTCTACTGATCCAATAAAATTTACCATTTTTTGTATGCAAGAAAAAATAATCTTTATTGTTAATTCGAACTTGTTGAATAGGCGATTGAATGGAATCAAGGCGCCTCCCTTCCCAACCTATAAGTGCTAAGCCGGTTAAGTCGTAAGCCCAGATACTTTGATTAGTGCAATTGATAAAAACACGGTATTCGCTTGTATTTTGGTAATTAATTAAAGATAAAGCTTGATCTGTTGCTGCAGCTAATTTAATAGGGAAACCCGACATCGCTTTACCATTGGCATCCATAAAATAAAGGTAATTAGCTGTGTTAAATAAAATGTGGTAGGTGCCTGCTTGTTTAAGGGTTCGTATTTCGCCAATGAGTGCTTCTTTTATAGCTACGGATTTAGTGAGTTTTCCAGCCATATTTAAAAATTGCACTTGATTACTATCATCTTGAAAAATAATCAAAGGTTCAGCTAATGGCAATATAACTGGAGCAGTTTTGGCAGCAACCGAACTACGGTATTTCCATAAAAATTTCAAAGAATTTGGTACTTGTAGTTTTTTAGAAAGATAAAATAGCGTATTTACCTTTTGTTCGTCAAAAGAAAACTGATATGCCAAACCGTCGTAGGCAGACCAACTCAAAGGTTTAGTAAAATTACTTGCCGTAAATTCATTTAATACGCCAGCACATTTTTTTTCATTTCCAACAATGGGCAAATAATATAAATAATTATACTGCGCATTTAAATTTGCATTAAAAGTTTTAAAACGATTACTAGATGAAATAAGGTTTCCAGTATTATATGCATCTATATACCAATGTAATTGCTTTTCAGATGGCGCCAATAACAAACGGTCTCCTAATAGACAATAATACTGCGCCTGAAAATTAGCAAATGGCATACCCATTGTTAATTGCATAAAATTAGGAATGGGGAATTTTGCAATTGCTCTGCCTTTATAAGACTGGTATTTTGCATGATGCGCTAATGTATTAATGCGCAAAATCTTTTTCCGAAAATCTTCTACTTGTGTTAAATGCATCATCACTAAATCTGTTGCCATTTGCGCAGAATCAATGCCTGTGCTAATAGCAAGATATTCCACCCCTGCACAATTATTGATCAAATCTTCTAAATTTGTTTTTAATTTTTTTGATTGGGAAGCAATGGAAGCATTAAAGGCAAAGCTGCGATTGACTGTATAATATTTTTTCAGCTTGCTTCTAAAAAGCGCATAATCCGATAAAATAAAATCTTGAAATCCGATCGATGCGTTCGGTACAAAAGAAATTAAGTAAGAGCTAGCCGCTTGCTGTCCTTCAAAAACAGCAATAAAATTCTTTGCATCATAAATTAACTTTCCTTTTAACAACCAATCGTCTTTCGAAAAATCTACACTAAAAATGCCAAAATTACCCAGTTGATTAAAATCTGTGAAGGTCGAAAAATAATTTTCTTTGACAAAAGTATTGACAAACTTTGGAAAGTTTTGATAATTAATATAAATCGTTGCAATACCCGTCATCTTTGAACTGTAGCGGTTAAACAAATTTACAAATGCTTGTTTTTTCTGAAAATTCGCAATGCCTAAATGCGCTCGAATGGCTTGTTGCACTTCTTGTTCTTCAAAACTAAAAATTAAATAATTACCTACTTTCGCATAGTGAATTATGGAGTCGGCCTGCATACGGGCATGGTAAATTTTAGTATCTACAAAATCGCTTGGAGCTGGCGCCTTTGCTAAGCTATCGTTTGAGGGAATAAAACTAGCGATGTTTTCTACTGGTCTATTGCTCACATCTAAAATATAAGTTGCCGAAACATGATCGGCAGTTTGTGGGTGAAAAGCAATCAATAAATTATTATTATAGATTACATCTTTAATCGCTTGATTACTTTTAGCTAAACGATAGCCCGTTTTTATTTCTTGTAAATAGGCAGGAGTAAATAAATATGCTTGATTATCTGCGTTTTCAAATGTTTCTGCTAAGCGATCATCTAAGGTTAATTGTAATACGACAGGCGTATTACTCGCAACAAAACTAAATATAGACTCGTTTACAGGCAGTTGTTTTGACTGTTGTTGGAAATACAAACCAATAGCCAATAAAATGGTGAATAAAATTGCCAATAAGAGTATTAATCTTTTCATGTTTAAAATTGAGCAAAAATAGCTTGTTTCTGTAAATATGCTGAATATAATTTGATTAGTTAATTTTCAACAATTGTGATAAGCAATTGATCAGATTTTGTTAAATTTAACTTTTCACAACATTCATGAAAACACTACTCAAAATTGCAAGTATAACTGGCCTCTTAGGCCTAATGATTGGATGGGCTCTGCTATTTATTGGAAGTACAAAAATTAACTTCAAAAATTGAATCCTTTGGAAACAACTCAATTTGTAGAAATTATTTTACCCTTGGCTATTAGCCAAACATTTACTTATCGTGTTCCTAGAGAAATGAACGGTGCAATTGCCATTGGGCAAAGAGTGGTGGTGCAATTTGGTAAAAACAAATTAACAACAGGCATAATTCAAAGCATACATACACAAGCACCTAAATTATACGAAGCTAAATACCTTATTGAAATTTTAGATATTACTAAACCCAGTATCAATGCCAAACAATTTGCACTTTGGAATTGGGTAAGCGAATATTACCTGGCTAAGCTTGGAGAGGTAATGAATATTGCACTTCCAGCGGCTTTAAAATTATCATCAGAAACAGCCATTTATTTAAACCCTGCTATAACTGTAGATAAATCTAGCTTGAATGACCAAGAATATTTAATAGTAGAAGCGTTAGAAATGCAAGAAAAATTAAGCTTAAACGACTTAATTAAAATTGTGGAGCAACAGCGCATCATGCCCATTATTAAAGACCTCATTGATCAACAAATCATTTTTATTCAAGAAGAAATTGAAGATCGGTACCAAGCCAAAAGGCTTACATTTATTAGCTTAAACGAGATTTACCAAAGCCCTAGCGAATTAGCCAAACTATTTGATTTGTTGGTTAAATCGAGCAAACAATTAAGTACCCTGCAAGCTTATTTAATACTGCACAAAAAAGAAAATGATGTTCTTAAAAAAGAATTAAGTCAATATGCAGGAGTTTCGGTTGCTGCCATTAAAGCATTAATAGATAAAAATATTTTTATTCAATCAGAAAAAATAGTCAGCAGGTTAAAAATAGATGACCTTCCTTTGGCTGCAAACTTTGCATTAAGCGCTGCGCAACAAGTAGCGTATGAGGCCATCAACGAATCGCTGAAAACAAAGAACTGCGTGCTGTTGAAAGGTGTAACCTCTTCGGGTAAAACATTAATTTATATCCGATTAATAGAACAAGCCATTCAACAAAACAAACAAGCTTTATTTTTATTACCCGAAATTGGGTTAACTACCCAATTAATTAATAGACTGAGAAAACATTTTGGTAATAAAATTGGCGTTTACCATTCTAAATTTAGCGACAACGAAAGAGCAGAATGTTGGAACCATGTGGCCGATGGCAGCTTTCAAGTAATACTTGGCACCCGAAGTAGCCTATTTTTACCTTTCCAACAATTAGGAGTTATTATTGTAGACGAAGAACACGATGCTTCTTATAAACAAAACGATCCAGCACCTCGCTATAACGGAAGAGATACCGCTATTTATTTAGCCAGCCTACACCAAGCAAAAGTAATATTGGGTTCGGCTACCCCATCGCTCGAAAGCTATCACAATGCCAAATCCGAAAAATATGGATTAGTAACAATCAACGAAAGGTACGGAGGCATTGAGTTACCAAGCATTGTATTTGTCGACATGGCCGAAGAAACAAAAAAGAAATTAAGCCAATCGCATTTTAGCAGTGTATTGATACAAGAGATTACCCAAAAATTACAAATTGGCGAACAAGTAATTTTATTGCAAAACCGCAGAGGCTATGCCCCTATTTCGCTTTGTCATGTTTGTGGTTATTCTGCTAAATGCACGCAATGCGATGTGAATTTAACTTACCATAAACAAAGCAATGAATTGCGTTGTCATTATTGCGGAAACCACCATAAACCAGTAAGTATTTGTCCTGCCTGTGGTTCTAATCATGTAGAATGGAAAGGATTTGGTACCGAAAAAATTGAAGACGAATTACAGGAATTATTTCCAAAGGCACGCATTGCCCGCATGGATTTGGATAGCACGCGTAAGAAAAATGCCTACACGCAATTACTTGCCGATATCGAAGACCAGAAAATAGATATCGTAGTAGGCACACAAATGGTTGCCAAAGGGCTCGATTTCGAAAATGTAACCTTAGTAGGTATTTTAAATGCCGATGCCATTTTAAATTTTCCCGATTTTAGAGCATACGAAAGAGCCTTTCAATTAATCGAACAAGTCAGCGGCAGAAGTGGCAGACGAAGTAAAAAAGGAAAAGTAATTATTCAAACTTTTAAAGTTGATCATCCTATTTTGCAATTTGTACATAGGCATGCTTACGAGGAAATGGTCAATTATGAATTGTTTGAACGCAATCAGTTTCATTATCCGCCAGCTTATCGAATGATTGAAATAAACATCAAACATAAAGACATGGGTACCACCCAAAGAGCTGCCCAGGAATTAGCTAATTCGCTTAAAAAGACTTTAGAAAAAAGAGTGTTAGGCCCCGAGTTCCCATTGGTTAGCCGCATTCGTAACCAGTACATCAATACCATTCTCATTAAATTTGAACGCAATGGCATAGATGCGGCCAAATTAAAACAGTTAATTGTACAAAAAATTGATTGGATAAGAGGCGTTAAAGAATTTAAATCGGTTACCGTTGTAATTGATGTAGACCCAATGTAATTTACTTTCCTCTGCCTTGCAAAACAGTGGCAATGGTAAAAAATAAAATCTTAAAATCTACCGCAATACTCATGTTCTCGATATAAATAATATCGTATTTTAATCGCGCTAACATCTGTTCTACATTTTCGGCATAACCATATTTTACTTGCCCCCAAGAAGTAATTCCTGGTCTAACTTTTTGCAAGTGTTTGTAATGAGGTGCATGCGCCATAATTTGATCTATGTAGAATTGCCTTTCGGGACGTGGGCCCACTAGAGACATCTCTCCTAGCAATACATTATAAAATTGAGGTATTTCATCTAAACGCGTGCGACGCATAAATTTTCCAAAGTTAGTTACCCTTTGATCGTTTTCTTTAGCAAGTTGAGGACCTTTTGATTCCGCATCTAGGTACATAGAACGAAACTTAATTATCTTAAAAGCTTTTCCTTGCATACCAATTCGATCTTGCCTGAAAAGTATCGGACCATTAGAGCCAGATTTTACAATAATGGCGGTAATTAAATATAAAGGCGAAAGTACAATCAAAAAGAAAAGAGAAACCACCACATCAATAAACCTTTTTAAATTCATTTGCCAAGTAGGCATTAAATCTGTTTTGATTTGAATTAAAGGAA
>CAIMAP010000009.1 GCA_903838995.1 uncultured bacterium
CCAAAAGCTAATTTTGAAAATGGACAAATGGATGCGGTATTTTTTAATGCAGACACCCAATTAGCTACAAATAATTTAGGAATAGCAGAGCCTATTAATTTAGCAGTAATAGATCCTATGATCATTGATATGATTATTTGTCCTTTACTTGCTTTTGATCTCAAAGGCAATAGGGTAGGCTATGGTAAAGGTTTTTACGATCGTTTTTTAGGACATTGTAAATCTGATGTAATAAAATTGGGTCTAAGTTATTTCGAGCCAATCAATAATTTAACAGATTGCAATGAAAGCGATTTGCCACTGAGTAGTTGCATTACGCCCACTCAACATTATTTTTTCGATAGATAAGCGTTTCTTGCTTTGATAAAATCGGTGATTAAATAAGCATTTAATTTTCCAACGGTATTTACTTTAGCATTTACTTCTGCTGCGCCTTCGGCTAAATGTAAATAGGCAACACTTAATCTGCTCGAAGCATGGTGTAACATATTTCTAATTTCTGCCGTACTCCATCCGCAAGGAGTTGCTGCGCTTGCCGGAATATTTTCGATGCCATCTAAATCAATTTCAATGCCACATAAATCATCATTGATAAATTCAATGGCAGAATCGAGTGCATTGAGCATGGTATATTTATTTCTTATTTTTATTTCTTCGTAGGTAAAGCACCTGATTTCGGAATTGTTTAACAGTTCGGCTGTAACGCTTGCGGGGCTATAGCTTTCGTGAAGACCAAACATCGCATAGTTTTTTAAATAACCTTCTTCTTTGGCGTATCTGAATCCATTTCCACTGTGTCTGCCTTCTTTATTTCTGTAATCCGAATGCGGGTCTATATTAATAACATTGATTGCATTGGCACTTGCTTTTGCAATAACTTTTATTAAACCATATGCATTGTTATGTCCACCACCAATTACAATTAGTTCTTTTCCGTTTTGATATATCGATTGAATAAATTGGTAAACAACTTCATCTATCTGAGCAGTTGTTTCTCTTAATTCGGCGATACTTTTATTTTCTGATTGCTGAAGCAAATTGGTAAAATCAAAATAGCCTAATATTAAAATTTCTTCCCCATTTAAAAACTGGTTAGATTGCATAGATAATAATGCCGAAAGGCTTTGTTCCCAAGCTGTTGTAGCGCCTGGCTTACCAAAGTTTGCACGAATGCCAATATCTTCTGGAATACCAATTAAAATATATTTAGCACTGGAGTTTTTAATAGCTACGATAGGATCTGTCGAATCAATGGTTTGCACTTGCTCACCAATTTTTATTTCATCGGCTCTTACCGAAAAATATTTTTCTAATTCTTTTGCTTTGTAATAATGAAAGTTGTTATTCATATTTTTTACCATTAATTAAAACTTGATCAATTAAATTTGATCCAAATGCATAAGGTATAAATGCTAAAGAAGGAATTGCTTTAGTGATGATTAAATTTGCTTTTTTTCCAATGGTAATGCTTCCCAATTCGCTAGCAAGTTCCATTGCATGAGCAGCATTAAAAGTAAGCGCGTTAAAAGCTTCTTCGGGAGTCATTTTTAATTGTGTACAAGCCAAAGCCATTATAAAAGGCATATTGCCACTTGGTGAGGAGCCAGGATTGTAGTCGCTTGCTAGCGCAAGCGCTAAATTAGCATCAATCATTTTTCTCGCAGGTTGATAAGCTATTCCCAAAAAGAATGCAGCCGAAGGCAAAATGGTTCCAATGGTATTGCTGTTTTTTAATGCATCAATTTCTTCTGCACCAACGCATTCTAAGTGATCTACCGAAATAGCATTATTGGCAACGCCAACTTGTATGCCAACCGAATAATTTAATTGATTGGCGTGTATTTTTGCTTTTAATCCATGTAAAGCACCTGCTTTTAAAATGCGATCTGTTTCTTCTGCATTAAAAAATCCATCTTCACAAAAAACATCTATATAGTCTGCTAAATTTTCTTTTTGAATAGCAGGTAACATTTCATTTATGATCAGATCAATATATGCTTGATGATTGTTTTTGTATTCGGCTGGAAATGCATGTGCGCCTAAGAATGTAGCTTTAATAGGTATTTCAAAGTTTTCTTTTAATCTCTTGATGACCCTTAGCATTTTTATTTCTCCAGCTAAGCAAAGGCCATAACCACTTTTAATCTCTATAGCACCTGTACCCATTTTTAGGAGTGTATGTAACCTAGCGCTTGCACTTTCAAATAATTCTTCTTCCGATGTTTCATTTAATTTTTTAGCAGAGTTTAAAATTCCTCCACCATTTTTCGCAATCATTTCGTAAGACAGCCCTTTTATTCTGCTTACAAATTCATCTTCTCTACTGCCAGCAAATACAATATGGGTATGTGAATCGCACCAAGTAGGTAAAATAGATTTACCTTTTACGCTCATTACTTCTTTAAAGCTAGACAAATCTAAATCAGCAGCAAGCGTTTCCATTTTTCCAAAACCACTAATCAAGCCATCATGAATACTCAACCAAGCATTGCTTAGCTGTTCTACATTTCCTAGCTCAGCGCCTTTAAATACGGCTCTTCCAGCTTGTTGAATGCCGTATAATGTTTGAATATCGGTAATGATTATGCTCATGATAATTCTATCAAAATTGGACAATGATCGGAATGTTTAGCATCTGCTAATATAGCTGCTCTTTTTAATCTGCTTTTTAAAGAATCAGATATTAAATGATAATCAATTCGCCAGCCTAAATTTTTGGCACGGGCACCGGCTCTGTAACTCCACCAAGTATATTGATGCGGTTCAGAATTAAAATGTCTAAATGAATCTACAAATCCATTATTAATAAATTTCTCCATCCATTCTCTTTCTGCCGGTAAAAATCCAGAAGAATTTGCATTTGATTTTGGATTGTGAATATCGATTGGTTTATGGCAAATATTGTAATCACCAGAAATAATCAAATCTGGATACTGCCATTTTAATTCATGAATATATTTTTCAAAGAAGTCTAAGAATTCGTATTTAACTTGTTGTCTATCTTCTCCACTAGAGCCAGAAGGTATATAAACACTCATAATAGAGCAGTCTTCAAAATCTGCACGAATGATTCTACCTTCTTGATCATATAGCTCGTGACCACATCCATAGCTCACATTTTTTGCTTTTATTTTTGAAAATATAGCCACTCCGCTATATCCTTTTTTAACGGCAGGGTACCAATAGTGATGGTAGCCCATATCTTCTAGCATTTTTATTTCTGCAGGAATTACCTCTGGGGTAGCTTTAATTTCTTGTAAGCAAATCACATCTGCTTGGCTTGCTTGTAACCAAGCCAACCAATTTTTATTCATTGCCGAACGAATACCATTTACATTATAGGAGATAATCTTCATTTTTATAAACTAAACAAAAAGCATTTACTTTTTTTATTTTTATATTTTTTTAATACCGTTCCTTTAATAATCCTTACATCTTGTTCGGGTCTGTCTGCAGCAGCGGTTTTAACACTTGCAATTGCATCTAGTGTTTCAAATCCATTTACTAATTCGCCATAAACCGTATAATTATTATCAAGGTGTGGCGTACCCCCTACTGTTTTATAGCTGTTGCGCTGTTCTGCTGTGTATTTCCAACCACTTCTTTGTTCCATCATATCTAAGTCGGTATCTTTAAATGTTTTACCTTGTACAATATAAAATTGACAATTACTACTCGATTTTTCTGGGTTGTTATCTCTTGCGGCAGCAAGCACTCCTTTTCTATGAATCAAATTTGGGTTAAATTCTGCAGGGATTAAAGCCCTGTTTTTAGCTTCTCCATTTCCTAAGCTTTGTTGCGCAGTTGCTTGTTTGGAATCAGGATCGCCACCTTGTATCATAAAATTTTTAATCACACGATGAAATAAGATGCTATCATAGAAACCCGTTTTTACAAGATCAATCATATTGTCTCTATGCTTTGGCGTTTCATTGTACAGTTTTAAAATAAGCTCCCCTTTGGTGGTTTCAAATTTTATATAAGTACATTTTTCTTTTTTAGGGTTTGCAATTACTGTTGATACAAATAGTAAAACTGCGAGGATTAGGCTGCTTATTTTTTTCATGGCTATTATTTTTCTTTTGCTAATTTAACTATTCTGCTAATTCTTCGAAATAGTGAATGATTAATTGTTTTAAAAGGTATTCTTGCTCTATAAGCGTATAAGCAGGTATTGCTTTAATTGTTTTCCAATGAGGCCAACCATCTTGATCTAGTCCTTCTAATTCATAAAAGCCCATTTCACTTAACAGCCTACAATTGGCTATGTGCATTAACTCTTCTTTTTGTCTTTTAGTAAACTTTTTAGGTCCTTGACCTAACTCTTGTACACCTATTAAAAATAAGATGGTTTTAATATCTGGGGTATCGGTGTCAAAATCTGTTGCGATTTTAGTACAAAGGTTTAACCATTTCTGGTTGATTATTTTTACATCCATGTTTAGTTTTTTTGATTAATTTTTTCAAGTGTATTAATTGCAGCACTTAAAGAGTGAATTTGATCTAGTTGTAAAATTAAAACTGATTTATTTTCTTTTAATTTAATTCCATAAGGGTTATGTTGAACATAACTGATGATGGCTTGAAATTTAGCAGATTCGTAAAATCCTGAACTTGGATTTGCAGGAAAATATCCCCTTAGTACATTTTTCTTTAAGGTTATTTTTTCAAAACAAAGCGAAACAGCAATCCACTGAAGCCTAATGGCATTAAGCAATTCGGCTACTTGTAAAGGGATTGGTCCAAAGCGATCGATCATATTTTTTTCAAATGATAACAAATCTACCTCATTTGTTATTTTATTTAATTCTGTATATAAATTTAATCGTTCTGCAATAGCATTTACATATTCATCGGGTATCAATAAAGCTAAATCGGTATCTAGTTGACAAAAGCTAACATGTGGTCGGACCACTTCATCAGTAAACAAATCTTTAAATTCCGCATCTTTTAATTCTTGAATGGCTTCATCTAAAATTTTATGATATAATTCAAAACCAATTTCTGCAATAAATCCACTTTGTTCAGAACCTAACAAATTTCCTGCACCCCTAATATCTAAATCGCGCATGGCAACATTAAAACCACTGCCTAAATCTGAAAACTCTTCAATGGCGCTTAATCTTTTTCTTGCTTCTGGTGTAATGACCGAAAGTGGGGGGCTTAATAAATAACAGAACGCTTTTTTATTCGAACGACCAACCCTGCCGCGCATTTGATGCAAATCACTCAATCCAAAATAATGCGCATTATTAATAATCATGGTATTGGCATTCGAAATATCTAAACCAGATTCAATAATGGTAGTTGCAATTAATACATCAAATTCATGACTCATGAATTTTAACATCACATCTTCTAGTTGATCTCCTTCTAATTGACCGTGTCCAACACCAATACGAGCAGATGGACAAAGTTTTTGAATTAAACCAGCCATATGCATAATATCTTGTACCCTATTGTGAATAAAAAATACCTGCCCACCTCGATCAATTTCATACTCAATGGCTTCTTGAATTAATTTTTCATTGAACACATGAAGCTCAGTGTTTACTGGCTGTCTATTGGGTGGTGGGGTATTAATAATAGATAAATCGCGTGCACCCATTAAAGAAAAATGTAGTGTTCTCGGAATAGGTGTAGCAGTTAAAGTAAGCGTATCAACGTTTGCCCTAAATTGCTTTAACTTTTCTTTTGTACTTACGCCAAATTTTTGTTCTTCATCGATAATAAGTAAACCAAGATCTTTAAATTTGATGTCTTTACTCACAATTCTATGTGTACCAATAAGAATATCAACTTTACCCTCTGTTGTTCTTGTTAATGTTTCTTTAATTTCTTTTGCAGTTCTAAATCTCGAAACATATTCAATATTACATGGAAAATCTTTTAACCTTTCTTTAAAAGTTTTGTGATGTTGCATGGCTAAAATGGTAGTCGGTACTAATATAGCTACTTGCTTACTATCCGAAACAGCTTTAAATGCAGCCCTTATAGCAATCTCCGTTTTTCCAAAACCTACATCACCACAAATTAAGCGATCCATTGGATGTGGCGATTCCATATCTTTTTTAAAATCGATGGTTGCTTTAATTTGATCTGGAGTATCTTCGAACATGAACGAAGCTTCTAGTTCATTTTGCAAATAAGTATCAGGCGAAAATGCATTTCCTTTTTGTGCTTTTCTGACTGCGTATAATTTTATCAAATCACGCGCAATATCTTTCACCTTTTTCTTAGTGCTCTTCTTTAATTTTTCCCAAGCTTCGCTTCCTAATTTATGTGTTTTGGGTATAGTGCCATCTTTGCCGCTGTATTTTGAAATGCGATTGAGCGAATTAATATTAACATATAATAAATCTCCATCTGCATAGATTAATCTTATAGCCTCTTGCGTTTTTCCGTTTACGTCAATTTTTTCTAAACCTGCATATTTACCAATGCCATGATCTATATGAACTACATAGTCTCCGGCTTTTAATGCTCTTAATTCTTTGAGCGTTAATGCTTGCGATTTGCTGTAATTTTTGTGAATTTTATATTTATAAAAACGATCAAATATTTGGTGGTCGGTGTAACAAGCAATTTTAGTATCGTAGTCTAAAAACCCTTCTCTAATGGCAATGTTAATCGGGTTGAAATTAATTTTCTTAACAGCAGCACTCGAAATATCTTCGAAAATACTATAAAGTCTTTCAATCTGTTTTTGTTGTTCTGCAAAAATATAATTTGCTAAACCCTCACTTTCATTTTTTCTTAAATGATGAATTAATAAATTAAAGTCTTTATTAAATGAAGTTTGAGGTTTCATGTTAAACATCAAAGACAAGCTGGGCTGGTAATAGTATTGTTTACCAAATTCAATTAAATTAAATTTATCAAAAGCGTTTTCTAAATCTTTGTTATTTTGAAAAACATATTGAGGATCTAAAAATTCCGGATGTAAATTTTTATCCTCTGTGCTTAAGCCTTCAAAAATTTCAATTGATTTAGGATAACCTGTTTTGATAATATCTAAAGTAAATTGTACATCCTTTATCCATAGGTTAGCATGTTTATCGATGTAATTTAAAAAGGATACAGTATTAGTGTTTATTAGCTTTGATTGAATATTTGGAACAATTGTCAATGAATTTATATGTTCAATTGACAATTGATTTTCGGTTTCGAATGTTCGAATGCTTTCAATATGATCACCAAAAAATTCAATTCGATAGGGTAATTCATTGGAATAAGAAAAAATGTCTACAATACCACCCCTGATTGCAAATTGTCCTGCCTCATATACAAAATCAACTCTTTCAAATTCAAAACCGTATAAAAATTCGTTAATAGATTCTATAGATATTTTTTCTGCTAAATTTATTTCTAGCGTATTTGCGGCCAACACTTTTTGGTCGACAACTTTTTCGGCAATGGCCTCCGGATAGCTGACAATTAATTTTCCATTAACCGTGTTATATTTTAATTCATTTAATACTTCGGCTCTTTGCAATACTGCGCTGGTATCTAATTGCGTAATGTCAAATGGTTTTTTATACGACGAAGGGAAAAATAATACGCGATGGCCAAAAATATTTTCTAAGTCGTTTTGAAAATAAATAGCCTCTTCTCGGTCGGGTAAGACAAATAGATTCCCCTGCTTTTGTATATTATACAAAGCCAAAGCAACCATTGCATCCGACGAACCAATCAAGCCTTTTAAGTGAATTCTGGCGCATTTATAATCTGAAAGTGCCCCAGCTAATTTGATTATTCGGTCGTCGGTTTTATAATATTGAAGTAAATCCATCCAATCCAAACCCACGTTATTTGGTAAAGGTATTATTTTTTTGAATTTAAACAGGAATTGCCGAATTTATATTTGCCAGTATATTATTTTTAATTAATTGATAATCAGATTTATAATTAATAAAATAGCCATATTATTTTGTCTGTTCTGTTAGTTTGGTACAAAAATCTGTTTAAATTCGCAATCATTAACAATTAACTAACATTGTTCTCTTATTTTAGTAAAAAAAATTTATGTCTTTAAATTCTATTTTCCAGTATTTCGTTCCGAAGGATAAAAAATTCTTCCCATTATTTGAACAAGCGAGTAGCAACTTAATTGCAATTTCTGCAAAATTAAAAGAGGTTTTTGAGATCGATGAACATGATAGCCGCATAGGCCTGATCAAAGAAATTGAAGACTTGGAACACGAAGGAGACAGAATTACCCACGAAATATTTGTGGAATTAAGTAAAAATTTCATCACCCCATTTGATAGAGAAGATATACACGCTTTAGCATCGGCACTTGATGATATTGCAGATTATATTCATGGCTCTGCAAATAGAATGTATCTATACAATTTAACAACAGTTACAGAGCCAATGAAAAAATTGGCAGATTTAATTCACCAAGGCTGTAAAGACATTCATAAAGGAATTTCTGAATTAAAAGATTTACATAATATTCGTAATGTAACAGATTCTTGTGTGCGTATTAATAGTATGGAAAATCAAGCTGATTATGTATTTGATATGGCGGTTGCTGATTTATTTAAAAATGAAACCAATGCCATTGAATTATTTAAAAACAAAGAAGTATTAAACGCATTAGAAATGGCAACCGATAAATGCGAAGATGTTGCCAATGTAATGGAAACAATCATTGTTAAAAATGCTTAATTAATTTAAACATGAGTTTAACACTGCTTTTTACCGTTATTGCACTTTCTTTAATTTTTGATTATATCAATGGTTTTCATGATGCTGCAAACTCCATTGCAACCGTTGTTTCCACTAAAGTATTATCGCCTACGCAAGCTGTTATTTGGGCTGCGTTTTTTAACTTCGTTGCGTTTTTAATTTTCAAAGAACACAATGTGGCCAATACAATTGCCAAAGCGGTAGACACTTCTCAAATTAACTTAGTAGTTATATTATCCGGAATTGTTGCAGCCATTTTTTGGAGTCTGCTCACTTGGTGGTTTGGAATTCCATCTAGTTCTTCTCATACTTTAATTGGTGGTTTTGCTGG
>CAIMAP010000010.1 GCA_903838995.1 uncultured bacterium
AAACCTTATTTAAACGAAAAAGGATTACAAGCCATTGCCGAACAAGGGTTATATGTGATAGATGATGACGGCGATTATACTACCACTTGTGTCGAGAAAAATTTAGAGTGCGCTTATGTACTTTTCGAAAATGGCATTACGCAATGCGCTTTCGACAAAGCATACAACGATGGCGTCATCGATTTCAAGAAACCCATTTCTTGTCATTTATATCCTATTAGAATTACCCCATACGAAACTTTCGAAGCACTCAATTACGATCGTTGGTCTATTTGTGGCGATGCTTGCCGATTTGGAGATAGTTTAAAAGTGCCTGTTTATCAGTTTTTAAAAGAGCCCCTCATTCGTAAATACGGCGAAAACTGGTATAAACAACTGCAATTATTGGTTGAATAGGTGTTTAATCTACAAAAAGCTAAAATTTATCTCAATTATGCAATATTTTTTAGCCTTTGACAACAATAATTCCTAACTTTAATTAGTTAATCAAGCAAAGAACAATTTAAATATATAGATATGAAAAAAATCCTTTTTGCAATCGTAGCCAGCGCATTGGTTATTGTTGCTTGTAACAAAGAGCAATTTCCATTTGAGCAAAGCATTAGTGTAACTGATTTGTCTAAAAATGTGAGCAGCTATGTTGCCGAAAATTATCCAGATGCTACTATTGAAGAGGCATTAGTCGTAAACGAAAATCAACCCGTAACGGTTGTTATATTAAATACCAATGAGCAATTGGCTTTTAACGAAACAGGTCTTTATTTAGGCGAAGGTTTAAATTACCGTGGTGGTAAAGGTGGCGATCGTGGTGGAAACCATGGCGGTGGCAATAACCATGGTGGTGGTCCAGGTGGTCACAACGGCGGCGGTCCTGGCGGTCATCATGGTGGTGGATGTCATCAAGGAATTGATTCTACTACATTAGATTCATTATTACCAGGTGCGCAAGCATATATCGATTCTAACTTTGCAGGTTATACTGTTGTTGGAGCTAGAAGAGATACTACTTGTCAAAATGGTGCAGTTATTAATGTAATGATTTCAAATAAATCATTTAATGGTCCAGTAAAAATCACTTTTGATTTAGCAGGTAATTTCTTAATGAGTTCAGTTCGTTATGCATATGCAAATGCGCCTCAATTAGTGAAAGATTATATCACTAATAATTACGCAGGTTATAACGTAAGAAACAAAGCAGAGCAAAGTACTTTAGCGAATGCAACAATTCAATACAATGTGTTTGTTGCCGATACGGTTAACAGATATTTAGTAACGATCAAAGACGACGGGACGTTAGTTTGCGTTAAGTAATATTTCCAAAATCTATTAATTTATAAAAAGCGGCCTAAGCAATTGGGCCGCTTTTTTTATTGATTAGGATTGATAAATCAATTTCTGATGCATAATTATTATCAATTAAAAATAAAATTATTATTTTTGTTGAAATTAAAATGAAAGAAATTATGGCTAAGCCAATTAAAATAAAAGAAACACCAACGCTCGACGGAAGAGATGTTATCGTTTTTCTTAATAAAATTAAAGCTTCGAATATAAAACAGATTTCTACAGCTGAACAATCTCGCATTTTAAAAAACTACCAAAAGCTAAAAGAGATTGCAACATTTTAATGTTCGCTTACATTGAATCAAGAGGACAAATTAATTCGACTTACACAAAATCACCCCATCAAACCATTTTACCGGCCCTAGCAATTGGGCCGCTTTTTTTATAGCATTTCAGCATTATCTTAAGCCCAAATAAAGGGTACTTTTTTTGCTTTGTATATTTAGGCTTAAAGCCTTATATTTAGGGCTTAAATACATCTCTTGATGAAAGGCATAATACTAGCTGGAGGGTCTGGAACCCGCCTACACCCATTAACGCTTGCTATGAGCAAGCAAATGATGCCGGTTTACGATAAACCGATGATTTATTACCCTCTTTCTTGCTTAATGATGGCAGGAATCAAAGACATTTTAATCATTTCTACGCCGCACGATTTACCTAACTTCCAAAAATTATTGGGCGATGGTAAAAATTTAGGCTGTAATTTCGAATATAAAGTACAAGAACAACCCAATGGTTTAGCCCAGGCATTTGTGATTGGGGCCGATTTTATTGGCAACGATAAAGTGGCTTTAATTTTGGGTGATAATATATTTTTTGGATCTGGTTTAGCAGAATTATTGCAAAGCAATAATAATCCCGATGGTGGCGTGGTGTATGCATACCATGTGAGCGACCCCGAGCGTTATGGAGTAGTTGAGTTTGATGAAAATAAAAAAGCTATTTCTATTGAAGAAAAACCTGCACAACCAAAATCAAGTTATGCGGTTCCGGGTTTATATTTTTACGATAATAGCGTAGTAGAAATTGCAAAAAATATTGTACCAAGTCCGCGTGGCGAATACGAAATTACCGATGTCAATAAAGTGTATTTACAACAAGGTAAATTAAAAGTGAGTATTTTAAATAGGGGCACCGCTTGGTTAGATACCGGCACCTTTGCTTCTTTGATGCAAGCTGGGCAGTTTGTGCAAGTAATTGAAGAAAGACAAAATTTAAAAATTGGTTGTATAGAAGAAGTAGCGTATCGCATGGGATATATTAACAAAGCACAATTACACGCCATCGCTAAACCCCTTGCTAAGAGTGGTTATGGGGAGTACTTGTTAAAGCTTTAATTCGAAAGCTGCAACACCGCAACAAAACACTAATTCTATTGTCTAAAAAAAGAAGCATATAAAATACATCAACCGCAACAAGCAAATAAAAAAACCGCAACAACACAACAACAAAAACGCAACAACAACATCAACAAAACACAACAACAAAAAATAATAATTAATACAAATGAAATATTTAGGAGAACAATTAGCAACCTTTAACAAACA
>CAIMAP010000011.1 GCA_903838995.1 uncultured bacterium
TCGGCCATGGCTTTGAATTTTTCGGAGGTGGTATAGGGTTTATTGGCCGTTAAATCTTGATCTACGATGATTTGAAAATCAATGGAATGGTTATTTAAGGAGGTTCTAAGGTGCTGGTTGATGGCGCCTTTTTCTGTTAAGAATAAATCAGATTGAATTTTATTGCTGACTTTTATTTCATATTGAAAATTGCCAATAGCTATTGGATCTAAGTTTTCGAGTAAAGAGTTTAAAGAGATTAAATTTCTGTTTTTTAACCTTTGAATACATTCATTCCAGTAGATTGTAAAATCAGAATCTTGATAGACTTCTGTAGGTAAAACTTCTTTCTCTTTAATCACTACTGGTGGTACATAACTGCCCGAACTCACCTCTTCCATGGTGGGTAATTTAAATCCCGAACGGCCAATTATTTTTTTACTTGGAATTGGCTCGGTGTTTAATGCTGCTGTTGCATTTTCGGAAATTACATTTGGAATTGCTTTTGCAGGCGCTGCGATCGCATCGATTTGTTCTGGTGTTTGTATTTCAGGTGGGGTTGCGCTAAGCATTGCGGCTGGCGCTTCGTTTTGCTCAGCTATTTTTTTTTTACCTCCGACGTTGCTGTAGGAAGTTGACTTAAATTAATAGCGGCGTTGATGTGGCACATTTTCATCAAAGCCAATTCGACATGTAGTCTTTGGTTTTTACTTTGTTTATAATGAATGTCACATTGATTGGCAATGTTGAGTGCAGTTAATAAAAGAGATGCGCTGCAATCGCTTGCTTGCTTTAGATATTTTTGTTTGATGCTTTCGGTTACCTTCAACAAAACAACTGTTTGAGCATCTTTACAAACCAATAAATTTCTAAAGTGTTCGCTTAAACCAATAATGAAATTATTTCCATCAAAACCGTTATTCAGAATTTCATCGAAAGTTAATAAAATTGCGCGCATGTCTTCCGACCTTATCGCATCTGCAATTTTAAAATAATAATCGTAGTCTAAAATATTTAAATTATCGATTACCGATTTGTAGCTTAAATTATTTCCAGCAAAAGAAACCAGTTGATCAAACATAGAGAGCGCATCGCGCAGCGCGCCATCTGCTTTCTGCGCAATAATATGCAAGGCTTCTGGCTCGGTAGCAATGTTTTCACTTTTGGCAATAAAAGCCAAATGACTAGCAATGTCTTCTACTTGAATTCTATTGAAATCAAAAATTTGACAACGCGATAATATGGTTGGAATAATTTTATGTTTTTCGGTAGTTGCTAAAATAAAAATAGCGTAAGGAGGTGGTTCTTCTAATGTTTTTAAGAATGCATTAAAGGCACTTGTCGAAAGCATGTGCACCTCATCAATAATATAAATTTTATATCTGCCAGAAGGCGGTGCAAATCGAACTTGTTCTACTAAACTCCTAATGTCATCGACCGAGTTATTAGATGCAGCATCTAATTCGTGAACATTTAAAGAATTACCATTTTTAAAGGAGATACATGATTCGCATACATCGCAAGCTTCCATTGCAGGAGTTGGACTTAAGCAATTAATTGTTTTGGCTAGAATTCTAGCGCAAGTTGTTTTTCCAACCCCTCTTGGTCCGCAAAATAAAAATGCTTGTGCCAGGTGATTGTTTTTAATAGCATTTTTTAAAGTATTGGTAATATGGGCTTGTCCAACTACCGTGTCAAAGGTTGCTGGTCTGTATTTTCTAGCCGATACAATAAAATTATCCATTGGCGCTAAATTAGGTATTTTTTCTGATTTTGAAATGCTTTGCGGCTGTCAATACTAGAAATCAATTAGCGAAGAAGTATTTACTTGAAGATTAGTCTATTAAAATCTTTCCATCCAAAAATTAAAAATCAAAGAACGAATTCGTATTATTGCAAAAATGTATAAACCATGGCATTCGAATTCCATAGCGATTGGGTAACTTATTTCAAGCAACAATACGAGAACGCTAAACACTTTGTATTGCCTTTTATTGCTGCCAATAAAAATATTGGTCCAGCAACTAAAGTAATGGAAATTGGTTGTGGCGAAGGCGGCGTTTTAAAAGCCTTTACCGATTTGGGTTGCCAGGTGGTAGGTGTAGATTTAAGTCCGGCGCGTATAAAAATGGCCGAAGCCTTTATGGAAACCGAAATCAATTCGGGTTTGGCTAAATTTATTGCAAAAAATATTTACGATGTTGATTTTCAGCAAGATTTTGCCGGGTATTTCGATGTCATCATATTAAAAGACTCGATCGAACATATTCCAGAGCAAGAAAAAATAATTGCCCAATTACATAAATATGTGGCAAAAGACGGGGTTATCTTTTTCGGTTTTCCGCCTTGGTATATGCCATTTGGTGGTCATCAGCAAATTGCCAAACATAAATTACTCAGCAAATTACCTTATTATCATTTATTGCCAGTTTGGTTGTATAAGCCCTTGTTAAAGGCTTTTGGAGAGCCAGAACCGGTAATAACAGAATTATTAGAAATCAAAGAAACGGGTATTTCAATCGAGCGATTTGAACGAATTTGTAAAAAAACAGGATTCGAAATTGTGGCCAAAGACCATTACCTAATTAACCCCATTTATCGCTATAAATTCAATTTATCACCTAAAAAACAGGTAAAATTGATTCAAAACATACCTTTTTTGCGTAATTTCCTTACCACTTGCGTTTATTACTTGATTAGCCCTAAGCAAAAATAAGCCCTACATATTCTGATTTATAGCTAAATAATTTTGCTTTTTCTATAGTAAAAGGCTATATTTGCAACCCGCAAAAAGCGGAAATAACT
The DNA here is from genome assembly GCA_903838995.1 of uncultured bacterium. GTDB lineage: Bacteria > Bacteroidota > Bacteroidia > Sphingobacteriales > Sphingobacteriaceae > CAIKLP01. Next base: position 2,785 of record CAIMAP010000011.1, read on the forward strand.
AACAATTTTAAACAAAAAGCAAAGTAACACAATGAGAAATTACGAAACGTTAATCGTTGTGACCCCGTTGTTGTCTGAAGAATTGTTGAAAGAGGTGCATGCCAAATTCAATAAAATCTTAACAGATAACGGTGCCGAAATTGTCCATGAAGACAATTGGGGTCTGAAAAAACTAGCTTATCCGATTCAAAAGAAGACAACTGGCTTCTATAAAGTAACGGAATTCAAAGCTAATGGTGAATTAATCAACAAATTGGAAATCGAGTACAAGAGAGATGAGCGCATCATGCGTTTCTTGACTGTAGCACTTGACAAACACGCAGCGTCATACAATGACCGTAAGCGTAATGGTCAATTGGCTCCATTACCCAAAAGAGTTAAAGCAGAGGAGGCAAAATAATGGCTAGAGATAAAATAACATACGTTACCGCTGCTAAAGTAGAGGATAACCGCAAGAAATACTGTCGTTTTAAGAAAAACGGAATCAAGTATATCGATTACAAGGATGCAAACTTCTTGTTGAAGTTCATCAATGATCAAGGTAAAATTTTACCTCGTCGTTTAACAGGTACATCTTTAAAATACCAACGTAAAGTGGCACAAGCTGTAAAGCGTGCGCGTCACATCGGTATTTTACCATATGTAGCAGATTCATTAAAATAAGGAGGAAGACGACATGGAAGTAATTTTAAAGCAAGATGTTAAGAGCCTTGGATACAAGGACGATATCGTTAAAGTAAAAAATGGTTATGGTCGTAACTTTTTAATCCCACAAGGATTTGCAGTTATTGCGAATGAGCCAAACCGTAAAATGCACACGGAATATTTAAAACAAACGCAATTCAAACAAGATAGAATTAAAAATCTTGCTACTGATATGGCGGAAGGATTAAAAGCAATCACTGTTAAAATTGGTGCTAAAGCTGGAGAGTCTGGTAAAATATTTGGTGCAGTAAATACGATTCAATTTGCAGAAGAGTTGAAGAAATTAGGATTCGAAGTAGATCGTAAACGCATTACATTTGAAACAGATGTAAAGTTTGTAGGTTCTTACATCGCTAACTTAAATCTTCACAAAGAGGTAAAAATTCAAGTACCTTTTGAAGTAGTTGCAGAATAATTGAAAAAAAGATAAATTAAAAAAGCCTCAAGATTTCTTGAGGCTTTTTTTTATTTTAAATATGCAGGTTTGCCAACATAACGCATGGCTCTTAATATTCTGTATTGTCTGCGTTGAATATAGGCATTAGGGTGTGCAGGTGTCCACCTAATAGGATTCGGTAGCACCGCAGCTACAAGTGCCGACTCTCGCTTGCTTAAATCTTTAGCAGGCTTATGGAAATATTTTAGAGATGCTGCCTCTGCGCCATAAATACCATCACCCATTTCTATTTCATTTAAATAGATTTCCATGATTCTTTTTTTCGACCAAGTAATTTCTATTAAAATAGTAAAGTACGCTTCGAGTCCTTTTCTAATATAAGAACGACCCGGCCATAGAAAAACATTTTTGGCAACTTGTTGTGAAATGGTAGAACCACCCTTCACTTTTTTACTTTTTTGATTGTGCTGGTAGGCCTTTTGTAAAGCTTCTATATCAAAGCCCCAATGTTCGTTAAAGTGTTGGTCTTCGGAGGCAATTACTGCGCGAACTAAATATGGCGACATTTCGTCGATACTCACCCAATCTTTTCGCAGCTTTAAATCTTCGCCATCCATTTTTTGTTCTACCAACCTTTGAATCATCAGATAGGTGAAAGGTGGTGGCACAAACCGATAAATTATAGTAAGGGCTACACTGCCGATAAAAAAATACAGCATCAATTTCCTAAAGAAGCGGTAAATTTTTTTCAGCATCCGACTAATATTTATTCAAGTGTTTTAAGTGAATAATTTCTTCTTGCGTTAAAAATCTACAACGCCCTCTCGATAAATCTAATTTTGTTAAGCCTGCATATATTACACGATCTAATCGAACAATAGTATAACCTAAAGACTCAAATATTCTACGTACAATTCTATTTCTACCAATGTGAATGCCAATGCCAATGTGCTTTTTAGACTTTCCTTCTACATAAGAAAGTTCGTCTACTTCTGCTTCGCCGTCTTCTAGTTCAACCCCTTTTTTAATTTTATCAAAATCGGATGGGCTCAAAGATTTGTCTAATTCTACTTCGTATAGTTTTTTAACTTTATTTCTTGGATGCGAAAGTACATCTGCTAAATCGCCATCATTGGTCATTAATAAAAGACCGGTGGTATTTCTGTCTAAACGACCTACTGGGTAAACGCGTTCGTTGGTGGTACTTTTAATTAATTCCATTACCGTTCTACGTTCCATCGGATCGTCGAGTGTGGTAATGTAATCTTTGGGTTTGTTTAATAAGATATACGTCAACTTTTGGCGTTTCAATACTTTACCTTGAAAAGTAATTTTGTCGGTATCTTTTACTTTATAACCTAACTCTTTAATTAATTCGTCATTTACCATTACAGCACCCGATTCAATTAATTCATCGGCTTTTCTTCTAGAGCAAACACCCGCATTGGCAATGTATTTATTCAATCTGGTCAAGCCATCATCCGCAAAAGTTTTTTCTTTCTTTTTAGGGGCAGTAGGTATTATGGCTTTTTTAAGCGGTTTTCTTTCGTAAGGCAATTCGCCCATTTCCGATTTTAATTTTCTCGGTTTTTTGATTGGTGCCACATCAAAATCTGCTGTTTCTTCTTTCACACGTTTAGGACGTGGAGCCCTAGGCTCTTTTGGCTCCTTCGCTTCCTCTTCCCATCCACTGAAATTTATTTTTTCATATATTTCTGTTGGATTGTCTTGTGAAGCAGCGCGCTCAGCTCTTTTTTGATCGTAGGTATTTTCTTTTGGTATTTCTTTTTTAATGGTAGATCTTCTTTCTGTATTGCCAACTGTTCTGCTAATTCTTTCGTTGCTGCGATCGTCGGTTTTTGGTTTGCGCGCTTTGTATTCTTTATTATCTAAGCGGCCTTTTTTATCGACAGGGTTCGCATTTCTTCTTTCAAATGAATTAGCCGACGACGCACTTTTCTTAAAATCTGATTTGTTGTCGTCTCTGTATGGTTTGCGATCCGAAGCATCAAAGTCTTTTTTAGGACCGCGTTTAAAATCTGATTTGTTGTCGTCTCTATATGGTTTGCGATCTGAAGCATCAAAGTCTTTTGGACTAAACCTGCGATTGGGTCTATCTTCGGTATTACGAGGGGCTTCTGGTTTTTTCTTGAATTTATCGAAATTCCCTTCTTTGGTGGGTTTTGTTTCGGAGTAATCTGTGGTAGAACGAACTTTAAAAGGTTTGCCTGCGCGTTCGTTTTTTTTAGGTCCCGAATGCTCTGATTTTGCAATTCTGGGTTTCCTAGGTTTTTTATCGTCCTCGCGACGAGATGGGTTTGATTTATTCATATGCAAAAATACATTGATTTTAGGCTAATTCAGCAAAAAAAGTCAAAAAATGCCATTTTCTTTGATTTTTTTAAAAAACGCATGATAGGTTAATTATGAGCACTTTAAAGGTCATTTTAACGGCTTAGATTGCAATAATTTTCATAAATACCTCGTTATTAAGCTAATGAATGTTTATCTTTATATTTGTAATAAAATGGAAGAGGGTATAATCTGGCAATTTTGGTCCGATTTTAAGGAGGATTTTTATGAAAATGAACACAAATAAACTTAAGTTTTTATACAGTTTAACCTTGGTGATGTTGGCTACCTTGGTGCAACAGCTTTTTGTTTTTGCAACACATATCGACGAGGATAAATTCAAACAAGATTTTCAGGCTAAATACAAAGTTTACGCATTTAATATTCCTGGAGATTTAAACTTTGCAGGCGAACAAGTGCCGCTCGACAATTTTGAAGTGTATGAGAAAATGGATCGTGCTTTGTTTGCTAATTCTTATTGGCAAACACAAAGTCTCGAAATGCACCATAGGGCCAACCGTTGGTTCCCGATAATTGAAAACATTTTAGCGAAAAATCATATTCCATCAGATTTTAAATATTTACCTGCAATAGAATCGGGCTTTTTGAATGCCACTTCACATGCCGGTGCAGTTGGATTTTGGCAATTAATGGATAAAACTGCTGTAGAATACGGTTTAACGGTGAATAACGAAATAGACGAACGCAATCACATCGAAAAATCAACTAAAGCAGCTTGTAAGCATTTGAAAAAACTCAAAAGGGAATTAGGTTCTTGGACCTTAGTCGCACTTGCGTATAATATGGGGGTCAATGCCACCAAAACACAAATTGCCCGCCAGCAAACCAAGAATTATTACGATTTAAAATTAAATAGAGAAGCGGCCAGGTATGTATATCGCATCTTAGCCATGAAAGAAGTCTTGGCGCATCCAGCTAACTATGGTTATCGAATTCCAAAACAAGACTTGCCGCTAAGTGCATCTTTTATTGCCCAAAAATAATCGGCAAACAAAACACTTTATTTTTTCTTTTTCATACAGCTAAATAGCCACCCGGGAGCTCCTTTTCTCGGTTTTTTTGTTTAGTTTTATGCCCAATCTATGAAGAAAAAACAAAGCGAAACAACCGGAATACAAGCCCTTGAGGTGTATGGTGCTCGTGTACATAATTTAAAAAACATCGATATAAAATTTCCACGAAACCAATTGGTAGTCATTACCGGATTGAGTGGAAGTGGAAAATCTTCATTAGCGTTTGATACCATTTATGCTGAGGGGCAGCGCAGGTATATGGAAACTTTCAGCGCTTATTCTCGACAGTTTTTGGGAGGACTTGAAAGACCCGATGTAGATAAAATTGAAGGCCTCAGTCCTGTCATTGCGATCGAACAAAAAACGACTAGTAAAAATCCCAGGTCAACCGTCGGTACCATCACCGAAATTTATGATTTTCTAAGATTGCTTTACGCTAGGGTGGCCGATGCTTATTCATACAATACGGGCGAGCAGATGATCAAAATGACAGAGGAGCAAATCATCAATGCCATTATTCAAAATTACGCAGCCAAAACAGTTACCATATTAGCGCCAATAGTAAAAGGCCGAAAGGGTCATTACCGCGAATTGTTTGAGCAAGTGCGCAAACAAGGTTTTGCAAAAGTAAGGGTTGACAACGTAATTTTAGACTTGCAACCCAAGATGCAACTCGATCGTTATAAAATACATGATATAGAAATTGTGATTGATCGCATTGTAATTAGAACAGACGATCGTCAAAGAATTGCAGAGGCGATTAAATCTGCCATGAAGCAAGCCAAAGGAATTATCAAAGTATTAGATAATGCCAGCAACGAAGTGAGTCATTTTAGTAAATTTCTCATGTGTCCAAGTACCGGTTTATCTTACGATGAACCACAACCTAATTCTTTTTCTTTTAATTCGCCCTATGGTGCATGCGAAAATTGCGATGGTTTAGGATATGTTTTTGAAGTAGATGAAAAGTTGCTGATGCCAGATCGAAAACTAAGTATTGCCAATGCAGGTATTGTCGCAATTGGCGAATACAGAGATGTCTGGACATTTCAGGTATTGAAAGCGGTATTAAAAAAATTCGGCGTCACCTTACAAACGCCTATCGAAAAATTAACTAAAGAAACCATCAATGCGATTCTATATGGTCTTGAAGAGCCCGTTGCAGTGGTCGTTCCCTATTCTTCGACGGTTACCAATTTTAACATTACTTTTCAAGGTGTGGTTAAAATGATTGATCAACAAAACGAAAAAAGAGCAGACGATATCGATAATAATTTAGAAGATTTTGTACAGAAAGTACCTTGTCCAGTTTGTGATGCAGCAAGATTAAAAAAAGAATCTTTGCATTTTAAAGTAGATCAAAAAAATATACATGAATTAGCAACCATGGATTTAGCGAAGCTGGCTAATTGGTTTGAAGGCATCGAAAAAAGATTATCAGTTAGACAAAATACCATTGCGGTTGAAATTATCAAAGAAATAAAATCAAGAATTGGATTTTTAAATGATGTTGGTTTAAGTTATTTAAATTTAGACCGAGTTACCAAATCCCTTTCTGGAGGAGAAGCACAACGTATTCGGTTGGCTACGCAAATTGGCTCGCAATTAGTAAATGTATTATATATTTTAGATGAGCCTTCTATTGGTTTGCACCAACGAGACAACGAAAAATTAATTTTAGCCTTAAAAAACTTAAGAGATATTGGCAACTCAATTCTAGTAGTAGAACACGATAAAGACATGATTATGGAGGCCGACCATGTAATTGACATGGGCCCAGCAGCAGGTATTCATGGCGGGCAAGTGGTTGCGCAAGGCACACCTAAGGAATTAGCAAAAGCAAATACGCTCACCATGCAATATATCAATGGTATTAAAACCATTGCCATGCCCTTGCAAAGAAGAGTTGGAACAGGTAAACAAATTAAGATTACAAAAGCTACAGGAAATAATTTAAAATCGGTCGACCTAACAATTCCTCTTGGCATGTTTGTTTGTGTAACTGGTGTTTCGGGCAGTGGAAAGTCTACTTTAATAAACGAAACACTCTATCCTATTTTAAACCAATATGTTTATTCGGCTAAGAAAAAACCTTTACCTTATCAAAAAGTAAGCGGCTTATCGGACATCGATAAAGTAATTGAGATTGATCAAACCCCAATTGGGCGTACACCTCGCTCCAATCCGGCTACTTATACTGGTGTGTTTTCTGATATCAGAAATTTATTTGTGCAATTACCCGAAGCAAAAATACGAGGCTATAAACCGGGCCGTTTTTCTTTTAATGTAAAAGGAGGTAGGTGCGAAACTTGCGAAGGCGCGGGGATGAAATTAATTGAAATGAATTTCTTGCCAGATGTGCAGGTAGCCTGCGAGTCTTGTAATGGTAAACGCTACAATCGCGAAACTTTAGAAGTACGCTACAAAGGAAAATCGATTGCTGATATATTAAATATGAGCATAGAAGATGCTGTGCCTTTCTTCGAAAACATGCCGCATATTTTGCGAAAAATAAAAACAATTCAAGAAGTTGGTTTAGGTTATATTACCATTGGACAATCGTCTGTAACCCTATCTGGTGGTGAAGCTCAGCGTGTAAAATTAGCCACAGAGCTTTCTAAAAAAGACACCGGAAATACCATTTATATTTTAGACGAACCAACCACTGGTTTGCATTTCGAAGACATTCGAATTCTATTAAATGTATTACAAGAGTTAGTCGATAGAGGCAATACGGTTATTGTAATCGAACATAATTTAGATGTAATTAAAATGGCAGATCATATTATTGATATGGGGCCCGAGGGTGGCGCTGCTGGCGGTGAAATTATATTTAGCGGAACGCCCGAAGAATTAATTAAAAATAAAAAAAGCTTTACGGGCGTGTTTCTTAAAAAAGAAATGTAATTATTCTTTACTCATTAAGCACAGTTGCGCAATATTTGGAATGGCGCTGCCATTTTTAGGCTCTAAAGAAATAATGAAAACACTTGCTTTGCTTGTTGCCTTCATGGGTAGCATTTGCTTTTTTTTGTTAGTCGCCGAAAAGGTGCCAAGACTAAGGGTTTCGCCCTTATTCATCGCCCACAATTGATAACAATGATCTTTGTCTTCCAGCGGAATTAATACAGGATCTAATAAAATACGATTGGTAATTTTGTTCCAATAAATAACGGCTTTGGCTGCGGGCGAAAATTTCATACCACTTAAAGTAATTTTTACCAAGTATGGATTTCTTAAGGTATCTAGCGTTTGACTCGTCGCTTTTAAATTAGAGTCGATTTGTGCTATTGATTTTTCGGCATTAGCGGCCGTCTTTTTTGCTGCTGTTAACTCTTGCAAAAGTGCATCCCAATTATTCCATAAACCAAATGCGCCAAATGCCAAGATGATGGGTAAAATAATTACTAAAAATATTCCCATGCTGATTGTTTTCTTTTTCGATCCTGCAGATTGATTCGTTTGTTCGGGAATAATTTCGTTTGCTACTGGCGATAATATTGGACTTTCTTTGATAGTTACCACTGGCTCAACCGCTTTGTTTAATGCATTTTCGGGTGTTTTTTCTGCAACAATGCTGTTTGGACTATTTAATTTTATTCCAGCAATTAATTCGGTTTTAAATTGTTCGTGTGGTCCGGCAAAAATATGATCGTTAAAAGACCACAGCGCCAATTCTATGGCTTGAATTTCTTTTTTAATCGCAGCAAATTGACTCGCCATTCTTTCTACCTCACGCATTTCCGCTTCCGAAAGTGCACCCGCACAATAAAGTTCTAAAATTCCAGATGAAATATAAATTTCGGTATCCATGGTTTATTTTAAATTTCTTAGGGCTAAAAGGGCAGCCCTAAAATCTGTTTTAATAGTAGCGTAAGCTAATTGTTGTTGTTCTGCAATTTCAAGCAATGAAAATCCAGAATAATAAAACAATTCAAGGAGTTGTCGGTGATTGGTATTTAATTGTGACAGCAAAGTTTTATTACTTGCATTTGCCAAAGTGACAATAGGGCGCAAACTCAATTCTTTTGTTTTGCCTTTTTTATGCTGTAAGGCAGTGTTTCTAGCCATTAGGCTTAGCCAAGTAAATAGAAATCCTTTGTTTGCGTCAAATAAATAAAAAGAATTCCAGCAATGAAAAAAAGTAAACTCCAATATTTTTTCGGTTTCGTTTTCGTCGCTTACAATTTGAAAAATTAAATTATAGAGTGCTTTTGCATAAGCATCGTAAAGCAAAGGCAATGCCGTTACATCTTTTATTTTTAAAAGATAAATTAATTCTGTATCCGATACGGCTTGCTGCGTTTGTATATTCAATTTAGAAATCAAATAAATGTTTTTCTGCATGATACGAAGAGCGAACCATTGGACCGCTTTCCACTACCCTAAATCCCATTTTTAATCCAGCTTCTTTGTATTTAGCAAATTGGTCCGGGTGAATATATTCGATGACTTCGTGGTGTTTTCTGGTTGGTTGTAAATATTGGCCTAAGGTTAAAATGTGTACGCCGTTAGCAACTAAATCTTGCATAGCTTCTAACACTTCTGCTTCTGTTTCGCCCAGGCCAAGCATGATACCAGATTTAGTTCTTAAGCCTGCTTCACTAATGCGCTTCAAGCATTCCAGGCTTCGGTCGTATTTTGCTTGTATGCGCACTTCTTTCGTTAACCTTCGCACTGTTTCAATATTATGCGAAACAACTTCTGGTCTAACGGCTAAAACTTGTGCTAAGTTTTCCCATATACCTTTAAAATCGGGAAGCAATGTTTCTAAGGTGGTGCTTGGCGAACTTTTTCTGATAGCTAAAATAGTTTCTGCCCAAATTGTTGCGCCGCCATCTTTTAAATCGTCGCGGTCTACCGAAGTAATTACACAATGTTTTACATTCATTAATGATACAGAACTAGCCACGCGTTTTGGCTCTTCTAGATCAACAGCTAATGGTCTACCAGTGGCAACCGCACAAAAAGAACAAGAGCGCGTGCAAATGTTTCCTAGTATCATAAAAGTTGCTGTGCCCGCGCCCCAGCATTCTCCCATATTAGGGCAATTGCCGCTTTCGCAAATGGTATGTAATTTATGTTTGTCTACAAGCGATCTTACGTGGGCGTATTCTTTACCAACTGGTAATTTTACACGCAACCATTCTGGTTTTCTTGCAGCAGGTGTGTCGGATAAAACAGGTAATTTAATCATTGATACAAAACTAATATTTTTTCCCAAAAAGGATACTAGCATATAACGAGATAAAAGCAGATTTGTTGATGTCTGAAGAAAAGTTTGCCATAATAGGAACCTTTCTGCTGTAAAAATCAATCACCGCGCCAGTTTCAAGTAATACGATTTTTTCGTCTTTGTTGCTCCAATCAAAAGTGAAGCCCGATTTAATATATCCACCCAAAAGTATACTGGTTTCGTTTAATCCTTTGTTGAAACCAGAATAACCATAAATATTAGATGGGTTGTGTAAATCTTTATTGAATTTTTCAGAAACAACATCTAAATAATAGGGGTTGCCATTGTCTTTTAAAATTTCTAAGTAAATGGGTTTCAATAATCCAATACTAGTGCCTGCCATCATGTTGAATGAAATTTCTACACCATCTTTGGCTGCTTTGTCGAATACTAAAAATTGCGTACCTACGCCTAATCTTAAAGGATAAAATGCATTTTGCTTTCCGTATACATACGACTTGGCGTTGTCGTAATAAGGGTTCACTACTTTGATTTCTTTTGGATGTTTGAGTTTTACTAATTCAATTTCGAATTGAATTTTTTTGAAGTTATTGGTAATGATAGCGTGTCTTAAAATGCCGCCAAAACCTCTATTGTTAATAGTTGCGCCACCAGACCATTCTTTTTTATATACAAATTGTGTAGGTGTTTCGGTCTCTTGCGCTTGCACATAGCTGGCAAGGCAAAGAAGCAGAAAAAACGTAAAACTTTTAATTTTATGCATATGCATCATAATATTACAGATAAAAATAAGCATTTTTGATGGTATTTATCGAATTAATATGGCAACAATACAGAGCATTTATTTAGGGGAATTAAGAACCCAAGCAACTCACCTCGAATCAGGCACTATTATTTATACCGATGCCCCAAAAGATAATCAAGGCTTAGGTTCTTGCTTTTCACCAACAGATTTATTGGCCACTTCTTTAGGGGCATGTATGTTAACCATTATGGCTATTGCGGCCAAAACACATAGCTTCGAAAATAAATTAATTGATACAAAAATAGACATTACCAAAATCATGTCGGCAGATCCTCGAAGAGTAGGCGAAGTGAAAGTAGTTTTTAATTTTCGAGAGGGCATTACTTTTACGGATAAAGAAAAAGCGATTATTATTAATTCAACAAAAACCTGTCCTGTTGCATTAAGTTTACACCCCGAAACAATAAAGTCTGTAGTTTTTAATTTTGAAGCGCAGCCTGAACAATAGCCGCGTCGATAGCTTGGTGGGTAGCATGATAAACACAAATACCATTTTTAATTACTAATACTTGCGGTGATTGGTGTTCGATTTGAAATTGCGAAGCAATGGCATTTGACACCGATCGATAGTTTAATAAATCTAAACAGTACACCGGTGTTTCGGCATTGTTCCATTCTTGTTGAAACATTTTCCAAGCCATATTACTAATAGAACAACGCGTACTGTGTTTGAAAAGTACAACAGTTTCGCTGTAGTTTACAATGGCTGTTAATTGTGATTCGTTCGTTAAAGGAATAAGATTCATCTTATTTCCAAACGCCTCTACCTCTTCCAGAAAATTTATAATTATCTGCTCCACCTGGACAACCTTGGCGGCTAGAACATGCGCTGAATGCGATGGCTAAGAATCCGAAAACGAGAATAGCTGCAAATACTTTTTTCATATGATTGTATGCTTATGGAACAAATGTAATTGTTTAATTGCTATTTTTAAAATTTGAGGCCAAAGCGGCCATTTTTATGGCAGTAATTGCTGCTTCTTCCCCTTTATTACCGTGTTTTCCACCTGCTCGATCGCTGGCTTGCTCCAATGTTTCGGTTGTTAATACGCCAAAAATAGTTGGAATGAGGGTTTTAACGCCAACTTCGGTAATCCCGTTGGCTACCGCTTGGCAAATAAAATCAAAATGCCTGGTTTCTCCTTGTATAACGCAGCCTAAACAGATAATCGCATCATATTTTTTACTCGCAGCCGCAATAGCAGCCGCATTGCTTAATTCGAAAGTGCCGGGCACTTCTAATATGGTAATATTTGATTCGGGGCAAGCATTTGCGATCAATGAGCCATAGGCGCCATTTAATAAAGCACCGGTTATGTTAGCGTTCCATTGTGCCACAACTATTGCAAATCGATAAGGAGCTGCACTAGGGATGCTTAAATGGCTAAAGTCGGATAGGTTTTTTAAATGTGTTGCCATAGGTTAAAAATAAAAAAAACTCCTGAGGATTTCAGGAGTTTTTCGATATAGCGTTTAATTAAATTTTTGCGCTTGCTCTTGCAATATATTTATCAATGTCTCTTGCTTCGTTTGTATCAGCAAATTCTTTTTTAATTTTATTGTAGGTATCTACCGCTTTTTGATTTTCGTTTAATTGCTCGTAGGTAATGCCTAGCTTTAATAGCGCAATTGGCGCAGTGAAAGCGTTTGGCGATTTTGCTGCTGCTTTTGCATAATACGAACAAGCATTATCTAATTGATTTAATTCTACATTAGCGTCTGCAATTCCTGTATAGGCTAGTGCCACTAATAACTCATCGTTGCTACTAAATTCTTTTAGTTGTTCAACAGCTAAATCGTATTGGCCTTTTTTCAAATAGCAAAAACCTAAATAGTAGTGTGCTAAGTTTCCAGATTTGGTACTTCCGTATTCGTCGATAATACCAACAAATCCTAAAAAGTTACCATCGCCATTAATGGCTTTATCTAAAGAGTCTTGTTCGAAATATCTTTCCGCAACATAGCTTTGTGCAGCTGCTTCTTTTTCTCTCGGACTTAAGATGAATTTTTGGTATGAAAAATAAATTAAAACTAAGGCTACAATGGTACCCCCAATTACTAATAAACTTTTTCTGTTTTCCGCAACATAATGTTCTGCTTTTGAAAACTGTTCTCCGATGTTATTTTCTGTTTCTTCCGACATATTAATCTATTCTAAGCTTGCAAAAATACATTTTTAGCCGATACTATCAATATCTGTTTAAAAGATGGGCTTAATTTAAATATATTTGTGCACCAGAATGGGTTTTTAATGTATCTAAATCAACTTTCGCTATTAAATTTTAAAAATTACCAAGAAGCTAATTTCCACTTTTTGCCGGGTGTAAACTGTTTTGTGGGCAATAATGGAGCGGGGAAAACCAATATTTTAGATGCCATTCATTATTTATGCCTTTGTAAAAGCTATTTTAACCCAATCGATTCGCAACAAATATTACATGAGGAAGGGTTTTTTCTGGTTCAAGGCGAGTTTAATCGTACAGACATCATTGAGCCCGTTTATTGTGGTGTAAAACGCAATCATAAAAAAGTATTCAAGCGTAACAATAAAGAATACCAACGCTTAGCAGATCATATTGGAATTTATCCATTAGTGATGATTTCTCCTCAAGATCAATATCTAATATCTGAAGGAAGCGAAGAAAGACGAAAATTTTTAGACAATGCAATTTCGCAAACCGATAGCATTTACCTCGACGATTTAATTGCCTACCATAAAGTTATTGCCCAAAGAAATGCTTTATTAAAGCAGTTTCAAGAACGCAATAAAGTCGATGCCGAAATGATCGAGATTTACGATGAACAAATGCTTACACTGGGTGATAAAATCTATCATAAAAGATTGGCTTTTATGGAAGCGTTTATTCCCTTGTTTAATCAAATTTACCAGACCATCAGTGATGGCGCAGAGGCGGTAACTTTTGTTTATGAGTCGCATTTAAAGCAATCCGATTTTGCTACTATATTGAAAAAAAGTTTATCAAAAGATATAATAACCGCTAGAACAAATTATGGCGTGCACAAAGATGACCTGCAATTTAATTTAGGTGATTTGCCCTTAAAAAAATATGCATCGCAAGGGCAACAAAAATCTTATGTAATTGCATTGAAATTAGCTCATTATTCTTTTCTACAATTAAAAAAAGGCTATAAACCTATTTTAATGTTAGACGATATTTTTGATAAATTAGATGAACTGCGTATTCGCAAATTATTAGCCATGGTTGGCGAAGATTCTTTTGGACAACTGTTTATCACCGATACCGACCAAAATAGGGTTGCAAAAATATTTAATGACTTACAAATTGATTGTCGTATATTCGAAGTAAGCAAAGGCCTTGTGGTCGATACTAAAAATAATTAAAGATGTTATTTAGGAAAAGTAATGAGTTAACCATGAAAGCTGCTATAGAGCAGTTGTTGGATGCCTATAAACTTTCCGATCAATTTATCGTAGAAAAAATAAAGTTAAATTGGCCCGAATTAGTGGGAAAAGTAATTGCTAACCGAACCGATGAAATTAATATTCGTCAGCAGAAATTATATTTAAAAGTGAGTTCGGCCAGTTTGCGTCAAGAATTAATTATGATGAAATCTACTTTAATCGAAAACGTAAATACCTACGCAGGAAAAAAACTAATCAACGAAATTGTATTGTTATAATTTTGAAATAGCATAAAAAAAAGGTTGGTAACATTTGTTACCAACCTTTTTTTGTTTGATGAATGCAATTAGTTTCTTTCGAATGCGCTGAAGAAAAAGTTTCCTTCTATCATCGCATTTTCGTCAGAATCAGATCCGTGAACTGCATTAGCACTGATAGAAGTTGCGAATAAATTTCGGATAGTACCTGCATCTGCTTTTTGAGGATCTGTCGCACCAATTACGGTACGGAAATCTGCAACGGCATTGTCTTTTTCTAAAATCGCAGCTACAATTGGTCCTGAAGACATAAAATCAACTAAATCTTTGTAAAATGGACGTTCTGCGTGAACTTCATAGAATTTTCCAGCCATTTCGGGGCTCAATGAAGTGTATTTTAAGGCAATTACCTTAAATCCTGCTTTAATAATGTGGTCAATAATTGCGCCCATGTGCCCATTTGCAATGGCATCTGGCTTAATCATAGTAAAAGTTCTGTTTGTGGTCATCGTTATAAATTTATATTTGCGCGAAATTACAATAAGAATGTTAAAATTAGATGAAATCTTATATAATTCCTCGATAATCTATGCCCTAAAGCAGCAGAATGAAAAAAAATGAATAGATTTGTTCCTTTCTATGCATAATATAAACGAACTTAAATCATTGCTTTCCGAAGCAAAAAAAATTGTCATTACAACCCATCACAAACCCGATGGCGACGCAATGGGCTCTTCTTTGGGTTTGTATCATTTTTTACTTTCATTAGGCCATCAAGTTCACTTGGTAACGCCTTCCGACTATCCTTATTTTTTACATTGGTTGCCCGGTAATTCTGAAGTAATCGATTTTCAAATGCAAGCCGATAAATCGATGCAATTAGTGGCCGAAGCCGACCTTATTTTTTGCACAGATTTTAATGCGCTTTCGAGAATCGGAGCCTTAGGAGAATTGGTTCGTCAAAGTGCTGCCAAAAAAGTAATGATAGACCATCATTTAGAACCAGAGGGTTTCGAAGATTTTACTTTTTGGGATGTGCGTGCGTGTGCTGCTGCAGAATTAGTATATCGATTAATTGTAAGCTTAGGTTTTGGTCATCATATCGATAAAGATATTGCTACTTGTTTATACACCGGCATCATGACCGATTCTGGATCGTTTAGATTTCCAAGTACTTCGGCCGAGGTGCATCGCATCATAGCCGATTTAATTGATAAGGGCGCAAATAATTCCAGAATTCACGAACTTATATACGATACCAATACCGAAAACCGTTTAAAGTTTTTAGGCCATGTGTTAAGTCAGAAAATGGTAATTTTGGCGGAGATTAATACCGCCTATATTTATATAGATCAAGAGGAATTAAAAAAATACCAAATTGTAACAGGAGATACCGAAGGCATTGTTAATTACGCGCTTTCGATTAATGGTATTCGTTTTGCTATTTTGGTAGTGGATAGAGGCGAAGCAAGAAAATTATCGTTCCGCTCTAAAGGAGAATTTCCTGCCAACGAAGTTGCAAAAAAATATTTTGAAGGGGGTGGCCATCGCAATGCAGCTGGTGGAATTTCTTTTTTAAGTTTATCAGAAACTGTAGCTAAAATCAAAACTATTTTACCCGAATTTGAAGAAATGTTAAAACAATAAATAAATCAAAAAACAAAATAAAAATGACTAGAAGATTATTAATTATCGCAGCATTAGCGACTGCCTTATTCCAAAGTTGTGGAGATGGTTTTAAAACAAGTGAAGATGGATTGAAATATAAAATTCATACGAGCAACCAAGGCGAAAAAATCAAAGTGGGTGATTTCGTTACATTAAATATGGTTTACCGTACCGATTCTGATTCCGTTTTATTTGATACTTATAAAATTGGACAAGCAGTTAAATTAATGATTGTGGAGCCTTCATTCAAAGGAGACTTAATGCACGGTTTAACTTTATTGTCTGAATCAGATTCTGCTACTTTTTTAATTAATGCAGATTCATTATTCGAAAAAACTTTCCGTTTTCAACGTCCAGCATTTATTGCTGCCGGTTCTATGTTGACTTTCCAAATTAAAATCGAAAAAGTACAATCGAAAAAACAAATGGAAGATGAGATGCAAGCAGAAGCTGCAAAAAAGGCAACGGTAGAAAAAGCAAACATCAATAAATACATTGCAGATAATAAATTAACGACTGTAATTACCGCAAGTGGCGTTCAGTATGTAATTACCAAAGAAGGATCTTCAGAAAAAGCAATAATTGGTGACACCGTTATGGTACAATACACTGGTAGGTTATTGAATGGTTTCAAGTTCGATTCTTCTTATCCAGCAGGCAAGCCATTAGAATTTCCGGTTGGCCAAGGTGTGGTAATAAAAGGATGGGATGAAATTTTACAAATTATGGGTAATGGTGCAAAAGCTACCGTTATTATTCCATCTGCATTAGCATATGGCGCAAGCGAAATGGGCAATGGTGCAATTCCTGCCTACTCTACATTGGTATTCGAAATGGAATTAGTTGGTATTAAAAAAGCAAAAAAATAAATTAAACAATGAAAAATTTAAAAATTCTTATCGCATGCTTGTTGTTTGCAAGTTTTGCCCAAGCTCAAAAAGCAGTAAAGTATTCAAAATCTAAAACTACAGGCCTTTCTTATGTTATGCATAAGTCAAATAAAGGACCAAAATTAAAATTAGATGATGTAGTGACTTTAAATTTAAAGTACATCACGAGTAAAGATTCTTTAGTATTTGATAGTTGGAAAATGGGTAAGCCTATTCAATTAAAAATTGCAAAATCATCTTTTAAAGGTGATCTAATGGATGGCTTAACTTTATTAACAGTAGGCGATAGCGCTAGTTTTTTAATCAATGCAGATTCGTTGTTTACTAAAACCTTTGCTGCACCTCGCCCAGCATTCATCGACTCCAGTAGCTACTTGACTTTTACTGTAAAAGTTATTAGTACTACCACAGAAGCTGCATTAAAAGCAGAAGAACTTAAAGCAGAAAAAGAAAACGCTATGAAAGAAAACGAAATGATTGCAAAATACATTGCAGAAAAACAAATTACCCCAAGTAAATCATCAAGTGGTTTAATGTATATTATTTCTGAACCAGGAACAGGCGAACAAGCCCAAGCTGGAAAAACGGTGAAAGTGCATTATACAGGCCGTTTGCTAGACGGAACTAAATTCGATTCTTCTTTAGATAGAAACGATCCAATTGAATTTAAATTAGGACAAGGCATGGTTATCAAAGGATGGGACGAAGGAATTGCATTGTTAAAAGTAGGAGGGAAAGCATTGTTAATTATTCCTTCTAATTTAGCTTACGGATCTAGAGGCGCAGGTGGAGTTATTCCTCCATTCTCACCATTAACATTTGAAGTGGAATTAGTTTCAGTACAATAAAAAATATTTTCTAAAGAGGCCTAAGCAAATATGTTTAGGCCTTTTTTATTTACCTATTTTACATGTTAGTCGATACCCATACACACATCTATCTTCCAGAACTATCCTCAGAAATAGATCAGCTCATTGCGCGTGCAAATGCCAATGGTGTTCGACAATTCTTCTTGCCCAATATTGATAGTACTTCTATCGATGCGGTATTTAAATTAGCCAATCAATTTCCAGATCAATGTTATCCAATGATGGGCTTGCATCCTTGTTCGGTAAATGAAAATTACGAACAAGAACTCGCTACTATTTTTGCTGCGGCAAGAGCGAATAAAATTTATGCGATTGGCGAAATAGGCATGGATTTGTATTGGGATAAATCTTTTGAACAAGCGCAACGCTCGGCTTTTATTGCACAAATTGAATTAGCAAAAGAATTATCTTTGCCTATAGTTATTCATTGTAGAAAAGCTTTCGATGAAACACTGGCTATTTTAAAAGCAGCAAAGGGGCCAAATTTGCGCGGTATATTTCATTGCTTTTCGGGGAGCCTGCAACAGGCTCATCAAATTATAGACTTAGGGTTTTATTTAGGCATTGGCGGCGTATTAACCTATAAAAATGCTGGATTAGCCGAGGTAGTAAAGGAAATTGATTTAGCGCATTTGGTTTTAGAAACAGATAGCCCTTACCTAAGTCCAGTGCCTTTTAGA
>CAIMAP010000012.1 GCA_903838995.1 uncultured bacterium
GTCATTATCGAACCAAGTATCACCTGGATAAGCTGGCTCTACTCTAATTTCCATGGTATATTGTCCCGGTGCTGGAATAACCCATGGAGTCGATAAATTGAAAACTTGTTTTGAATAGGATAAACTTAATTGTGTTAAAGTAAAAGAATCTACTGGATTAAATGGTCCATTATTGATACGATATTTGATGGCCATTTTATGTCCATTCAAACTATTGATAGATAGCAATCCGTCGTTTTTAATAACCACAGGAATTATGTTTGAACCTTCACGAGGTACAAAGTTTTTCTCTAACTCGAAAACTTCTAAATCATGAGGGCTTCTAATCACTTCATCGGCTCCAACATCTGGCATTTCTGGATCACGTGGGTGATTTTCAAAATCAAAAGTGATAAATGGTAAAATATAAGCTTTTCGAATTAAACCTTTATTGTTTAATCTTAAATTAGTAGTAGAAGGGAAATTTGGATTCAAATTAAATGATTGTCCATTTTTACCAGTTGCAGTTTTTAACGAAGCTAAAGTGGTGCATTGTGTTCCACCAATGATAGCCAATTTGGTACCTGCCGTAATAAAATAATTATTATAATTAAAGGTATCTACCGTTGTTAAATTTTTAATAATTACAGTTGCCGCACCTAAAGAAGTATGGAATATATTATTCTTAATAGCTATTTTAGAAGAAGGCCTATCTACCGTATATTCAATTACAAAACATGCATTTTCGACGGTAAATGGGTTTGAGTAAAAAATAGTATTGTGTAAAAACTGAATGCTTTTAGAATACTCCACATGAATACCTCTTGAAAATGCTGCTTTAGCAGATCCTGAAATTACATTATTATATACATAAGCAGCAGAACCACCATTTACGTTATTAAAGAACATACCAAATGTTCCATAGTTTTTAATTTGATTATTGTAAAAACCAAAATTACCTGCTGCATCTCTCACACGAATTCCAAACTGCATTTGACTTGGATCAGGTCTTATTGTTATTTGATTATTCGCAATTAATGGAATATTATTATAATCAATATCAATACCGCAAATAGCAGCATAGATTTTATTATTATTAATTTTATTTCCTTTACAAGGTTTAACTGTGCTTTCTCCCAATAATCTAATAGCAAAAGCGCCACCATAAAAAGTATTATTAATAAAACTATTATAATTTGCACAATTAGCCAATCCCGAAGTGTTATTGATATCTGAAGAAACAATACCAATAGCATTACCATTAAAAATAGTAAAAGTGGAATCTAATTTTAAAACACAACGATTAATCGTGTTATAATCTGCAGAAATTTTAGGATTATCTCTACTATATGTTAAATGGAAAACGGAAGCAAATGAATTAGTTGAAGATAATACTCGGTTGTTTTGAATTGTTAAGTCTTGAAAGGAAACGTATTTACAACCTTCTAAACGAATAACTGAGTTGTTGTATAGCGTATTATCTCCATCATCAACAATTTCGACATCTGCTGCCCTACCTGTTTCCGATTTAAATACGACCACATTTTTTGCAGAGGCTCCCTTAAATGGTTTAATTACAATATTTTCGTTATAAATACCAGGGCGAATATTAAAAGTCACACGACCAATAACCTCCGTTTTTGTACTTAATAATTCTGTAACAGCTTTCTGTATAGAAGAATAATTCGCGTTATTCCCTCCAATTGTATAAATACCACTCAAATATTTTGTTTGAGCTTGAGCAAAAAAAGTACAGATACTTAAAGTAAATGCAAATAGGCTGACAAAGATTTTCTTATTCATGTATTCTATTATTAAATTCTATTTCGCGTTGTTTATTGATTAATTTTTACAAACCTTCCATTGTGGTATTTCTGTCCCGACTTCAAGACATACAGATAAGTCCCTTCTGCTAAATCTGTAATGTCAGTATTGACTTTTACAAAACCTTCGGACAATCCCTCCTGTTTTTTCGAGTAAACTTTTCTTCCCATGATATCAAATATGGTCAAGTCTATTGCACCTGGTTTATCTTGATACATGACGAAATTAATTTTCGAATTCGATGGATTTGGATAAGCAGAAAAATAATCAGATATATTATTCGCATCCACACCTGTTATGGTAGAAACGGTAATACAAGTACTGTCATTTTCTGGAATCACATCGTCATTTAAAGTTGTATAAGAACAAATTTCAAATATAACCGCCGAATCTGGATCAATTTGATAATTGAAATCAATATCGTTGATTTGATTCATTTTTAATTGCGTAGAAATTTGTTTCACCTCTTTCACTTTACCATTCACAACTAAAGTGGTTTTATAACCATATGCTGTTAGGTTACCATAATTTAATATGCGCACTTTCACAGGTGTGATTTGTTTTAGGGTTATATTATTTAATGGTGTAATAAATTGTGAAACACCAATATCAGATGTATCCTTAGAATACAAGGTATATTGAATGGTATCATTTAAGGTATTGAAGTCGTTATTTATCACATTACCCAATGTATCTGTTTTCTTTATTTCCGTATAAGCTGTTAAAATATGCTTACCACCTACCCTTGTAGAGAATTTCTTTTTGAAAATAATATTCAAAGAAGAATCTGGCATCAATGGTGAAATCACAACGGTAGAATCGATCAACTTCTCATCTAATTTATATTTTGCTTTAAAAGTAGATAGCTTAACCGAGCCGACATTTTTAACTCTTACCCAAACCAATACACTGTCTTTAAAAGAAGTATTATTGAAAGGCCTGATAATAGCATTCATTTCCACATCAAAGCCAGGGATAAATTCGTCCGCACCAATATCAGGAGATACTGGACTTCTAGCATCACCATCTATATCTGATGTTACAACCTGACTCGCTAAACCTTTTCCGTTTAAACCTGAATTGTTAACATGTAAATCTAAATTGCTTCGGTATAAAGGATCAAACTCTAAAGTATTGATAGCTGTAAAAACAGGATTTTGCACAAAACTTAGGGCATTAATATCCTTGTACACCACACCTTTCCATCTTGCCAATGCGGAGTCTTTAGTATACATCACATTTGCTACCGCCTCATAAATCTCCTCTAAACTTCCTGTTTCTGTAGTAAAATCTATAGCATATCCTTTTCCAAAATTTGCAAAAATATTATTGTAAATATTCATGCTATTTGATTTATAAATTCTAAAGGCAGCCGATGTGTCTGAAATTCCATCATATAACAAACTGTTATTGATGATATCTATCGAACCAGAAGAGTTGATTCCTTTTGAAGGGAAGGCTCCAGTATTTCTTATAGCCATTGCTTGATCGCCATATTTGCCATCGGCAATATAACCACCCGCAAACATGTTGTTGGCAATTAACCCACGAGATAGTGTTCTACAACTATCCATCATCAAGGATGCATTACCTGCGTTAATAACATTATTTTCTGTAATGATAAAATCTGTTAAAGCGCCATAAACATTAATACCAGTGCTTAAAGGATTTCCTTTACGCATGTTGATTTTATTTTTACTGATACTATCAATTTGAGCGAAGAAAATATCAATACCCGCTGTATTTGTTTGATCAAAAGTACAATTCACTACTTGATTTGGTCCGCGAGTTGCATTTTCTTTTGTGCCAATGAATCTTACACCAAAAGCACCACCATGGAAATTACAGTTTCGAACTACGTTATTATTTGCAGTAGCCGGTTCGGTAAATGCAATAGAACCTGAACCTAACACACCCACCAGCGTATTGACAATAGAAACACTATCGAAATAAAAATCGCAACCATCAATCGTATTATAACTTGCACTGTCTGCCAAATGTATGCCGGAAGCTCTTGCAATAGCAGCACTTTTAAAAGTTAAATTCTTGAAGTTAATATATCTTGCACCTGCAATTTGTGCCACATGATGTTCTGTTTGAATTCCGGTATTTGAATACTGCAAAATAACATCCTTTGCATTACCTGTTGCAGAAGTAAAAGTTACTGTAGTATCTTTTGTAGTTCTAATTGGAGGGATTGAGAACCTTTCGGTATAAACACCCGGTGAAACTTTAAATACAATAGAAGAATCAAAACCGCAAATTAAAGCAACTATTGCTTGAGAAAAATTCGAGAAATCTTCCGTTCCATTATTACCAATGGTATAATCACCTTTTTCTAAACCAACACATAAATCTTTACAAATGGTTTCGTATTTATAAATCGTATCTAATGGCAATCTGCAGCTAGGAGCAATTCTAACGCATAGCGGAATCACTAAAAAGTCTTTCTTTAAATGATTTAAATTAAAAGAAACTACTTGTTCATCGTATCTGCCTTTTAATTCATTTAATTGAACAGTTTGATTTCCTTTCCAAGTTTTACCAGAGTCAACTGAATATTCTAAACAAATAGATCTATCTGTTAAGTTTAAATTGCCTTCGTTTAATACCGTTACTTTAAAGGTATTTGAACCATATATCGCTTTTTCATTCACGATATTTAATAAACTTACGTTATTTGCTTCTTTTTCGTATTCAATCGAACCAATGTCGGTAACCCTTGGGCTTCGTTTGCGATTGTTATAATCTCTTGAAATTCCTTTTACAGGAATACCTTTCTTATCAAACCTCAGCGTATCTATTAAATTTAAATTAGTTCCATTAATATAACCTGGATCTAAATTAAATGATGTTAAATCTTTAGCGGTACTCAATTGCCAAATAGCAAAAGATTGTTGATCTAAAACTGGGTAGTATGCAAATCTAGATTGGTATTCAGATT
This sequence comes from uncultured bacterium, assembly GCA_903838995.1. GTDB lineage: Bacteria > Bacteroidota > Bacteroidia > Sphingobacteriales > Sphingobacteriaceae > CAIKLP01. The sequence goes on from CAIMAP010000012.1 coordinate 4,748, forward strand.
TATAATTATTGTGTTCAAATTCAGAAATTGGATCTGTTGAATTAAAGAAAATAGTGTATGGAGCCGGTGTGGTATTTGGCACCGAATCCACCTGAACAATATTATTAAATACCTTAATTCCAGTAGGGGTAAAAAATTGTGGAATCAAATTGCCTTGGTCATCTAGCACAAGAACGGAATCTCTAGCAATGTTTAATGCTGCACGCAATCCGTTATATCGAATTGAATTATAATAGATTCCAATGTTTGATGATCGCTTGATTAATATTGCACCCGTTGTTGGTGTATTTGAATTACCAAAATCGTGCGTGATCCAATTGTTTGAAATAATTAATTTGTTTTCATCGAATGCATCTATACCATATACCTTAATACCGATATTTTTGGAATTTTTAATTGTATTGGCATTAATCAAACCACCTTCACCAGCAAAATTATACGAAATCGTTACACTAGAATCGGTTACTGTTCTAGGAATTAAAGTATTAAAACCAATTCTTTTAACGGTATTGTATATAGTGTAAATACCATTTTGATAAAAATCACGAATAATATTACTATCCACAATATTATTTACATCGTAATCAACTTGAGAAGCTCCTAACATGGCTACTCCTGCATAACCACCCACTAATTCATTTCTAATAATCTTATTATTAGAACCATTTTTAGCACAAGAAACAGGATCGGTAATGTCTAATTTATTAGTAGAGGTAAATGCAATTGGATAAAAAACTTTTGTTTTTAAAGAAGCGTTTACTTCCACTTTACAACCATCGATTACAACTGATTGTGCGTTACGGGTAATATGAATACCTGATCCAAAATTGGCTCCAGTATTTTTAATATTAAGATTTTTAATCCTCACAAAATTGGAAGATTGTAATCGCAAGGTATAATGTAATTTACTATCATCACCAACTGGTGTTGCCTTTTGCTGTATGACAACATCGGTATTATTTAAAGTATTATAGGGTAATATATTTAAATATGGAGAGTCTAGCGCAACTAAATATTTAGGAATAATTACTCTTTCTAGATAAGGACTCGATGCAGGGTGCATATAAATAAAGGTTTCACAAGCAATACCCGCTCTATTGGAAATATCGGTAATAGCACCATTTAAGGTTGTGAAATACCTTGTGGTGTCTGTATTTGGAAGCCTAGTTGGAAAACCAACGTAATAATCACCGCCAATGCCCACGCCTAAATCTGCACATCTTGTATTATTAGTAAATACTGTATCTTCTTTTAATGATTTAGAAACTAAATCTACGCAAACTTGATAGGTTGAATAGTCTTTAATTATAAAAGGTTTTTTGAAATTATAAATTTGTTCCGAACCAATGGCTTTCATAGTTAACTTAACCGTATCTCTACCTGTTGCATTGTAGCCATCACCGGTTACACTATAAGTTAAAATTACAGAACGACCTGCAAGTGAATACTTACCTCTGTTTCTTAATTTTACAGATAGCACATTTGGTTTACATGCGCTTAATAATGGATTTCTGATTTGATTGATATCTAAATCGATTAATGGAATGGTAAATTCATCACATCCAATATCAGGTGTTTTAGATTTCCTCGGCTCTAAATCAAAATCTGTTTTTACTTCATAATTGCCGCCTTTACTTTCCACATTTGGATCATAGGTATGCAAATCATATGGTAACTTTTCGAACTTAACCGACAATGCTAATGACTTACGGTCACGCGTTGAATTTGCATTATCATTTTTAAATGATGTTAATGCAGACTGAGGTGTTTGTGTTTTTTGCGCAAAAGTAAAATTCTTATCTGCGTTCGATCCATTTAAATCTGACAATCTTTTGATTAAAATCAAAGGCGTAGTTTTACTTGGATAGGTAGTATAATATAAATTATTTTCTGAAGCAGTTAAACCATTATTGGGAGCTCTACCTCCACCTTTTGTTTTGGTGTAATATTCTAAAGCAATTGCTCCATTAGTAGAATATAAAATATTGTTAAAGGCTTCCACATCGGTATTGGTACTACCAATAGTTAAACACCTTGCAACAGTTGCGTTAATTGAGGTTGAACTGGTTCGAGGCGCATCCATCAATACCGTATTATTAATAATTGAAATTCCAATGCAAGTATTTAAATTAATTCCACAGGTAGTTGCTCCAGGTGTAGTAAAACCACCCGCAATCATATTGTTGGCAATCACAAAACTTGCTTTTTTTGCAGGTGCAATTTTCTTACTTAAACAATTTTTAACAGTTATACCTTGCCAAGTAATATCAAATATTTTATTTCCAGAAATTTCATTGGTATAATCACCTGCTCTATCGCCTAAGTATCTTACTTCAATGGCATTGGCATTTAAATCCATACCAAATTTACCCGTTATCACATTGTTTAAGATTCGTGTATCGGCATATTCTAGATAGACACCTGTTTTGTGAAAACTCGCAATGATATTTTTACTCAACTCATTACCTAAATCTCTTTTTGCTGTATCTAAACCATACATAGCCACGCCAAAATAACCACCCAATATTTTATTTCCGATAATGGTGTTATTACTAGAGTTAATACCATAGCAAGAAGGTGTAGTCATGAGCGTACCTAGCTTACTCGAGACAATACCAACTAATGAAGTTGGGTAAGGTGTTTGGGTTGAATCTATTCGAATGACACAATTTTTAATGGTATTAAATTTAGCATTTCCAGCAAATTGAATACAAGAACCGTTAGTCAAATTTCTATTTTCTACCGTTAACTCATCCAGGGTAATGTATTGTGCGTTATTCATCAATACCGTAGCATGGTTTTCGTTGGTACCCCCAAAGAAAGTCAACTTAGTATTATAGGCATTATTCAAAGATTTAAAAGTAATGGTATTAATTGATGAGGAATTTCTGATTTTCCAGAGATACACTTGCTCATCATAGGTGCCATCGGCTAATTCAATAATGGTTGGCCCTGCTACCCCACATTTTAAATATTCATAGGTTTGTTGCAAACTCGAAAATGTACTGTCATTTGGAATTTTATTTCGATCTATTAAAAACCGACCATCTAAACCTACGCAAACATCAATAGTTAAAGAATCGTTAAATGGACGTAAATCTCCTACCGGTGAAGTCGCAATATATACTGTAAATTTAAAACTTTGATAGTTTGGTCTGTTTACCCAATATTTTGCAGGAACTGTAAAGCTTTCTGTAGTGAAATAACCAGCTAATCCTGTAAAGGTTTTCTCAATAGCAAAGTCTGGATCAATTTGATCTACCCCGTTAATTTTATACATGAAATATAATTTCTTATTCGTACCAGAAGTTGGACCTTGGTAACGAACATATATTTTCCATGGTGTTGGTTTTTTATATTTAAATACATCAGGTGTTACACCAATAATTGCA
>CAIMAP010000013.1 GCA_903838995.1 uncultured bacterium
GTTATTTAGGTAAAGAATCATCTTTAGCTAAAATTAAAAATATTATGCTCGAATTAAATGCCTTAGGAGCACCAGTTACAAAAGTATTAGCACGTAAGGATTTCGATTATTTCAACTCAAAAAACGCTTTCGCAGAAGCTTTGAATATTCGCGAAAATCAAATTGCGGAGGGTTTATTTCGTGGATTGAGCTATAAGCTGATTGCCATAGAAAACAACATTTCCATCGATACTGTTCGTAAATATATTAAAAGCTTGTATCGTAAATTACAAATTCACAGTAAAGGCGAATTGTCCTTCAAATACTTTCAAGACAAAAAGCATTAATTTTTAATTTACGATACAAGCTTTTAATGTATTTACGAACAGTATCGATGGAAATGTTGTGTTCAAAAGCAATCAGTTTATAGCTCAATCCACTTGCTAAACCCACTGCAATTTGCTTTTCGCGATTATTCAATGATACCAATAAAGTGTTTTTTAAATTGAAATAATCATAATCCTTACGCGCTAATACTTTTGTAACTGGTGCTCCTAAGGCATTTAATTCGAGCATAATATTTTTAATTTTAGCTAAAGATGATTCTTTACCTAAATAACTGACTGCATCTTCTTTTATTAATGGAGAAACACTTTCGTTATCATTAATATCGCTCCACAAAATAATGGCAGCTGTAGGGTATAAAGAGTTAATGATTGGAATAAATTCGGCTCCAGATTTTTTGGGGGATTTAATGTCTAACAAAAAAATAGTTGGAATATATGAGAGTGTAGCAGATTCGAAACTTTCTCCGGAACTAAAAACGGAAATGTTTTCAAATTCTGATTGTGCTTTTAAATATTGGCTAAAGCTTGACTGAATACTTAAATCATCTTCTATTAAAACTAAATTCATAGCGCAAATTAGGTATAAATATCAACCAAACTTGAAAGGTACATGTTTATGCACCTGCTATAATTGCTAAATATTAAAATAATCCATTTTAATCCATTCTTAATATTTAATAGAAAAAAGGCTTAAATTGCTATATGCAAAATGATGGTATAAAAAAACTTGTAGAAACCAGATATGGAAAAAATATTGCATTCTCTAACGAGTGCGAAGAACTTTCCTTACATATCAAAAAATCTATTCAAGCAATCATTAGCCCACAGACACTCCGAAGATTACTAGGTTTTATTGAGGATGGTGTGCTTCCATCTAAAAGAACACTGCATTATATCAGTATGTATTGTGGTTTTCAAAATTTTCAAGAACTAGAAAAAAATCTAAGTCATAAAAAGGAAGATATCTTAACAGAAAAAATTGATACAACTTTAATTAAACAATTTTATGATATAGAGCTTTCGGAAGATAATATTGATATAAATTACCAAAGAGCTTGCGGAAATATTGCTAAAATTATTCTTAAAAACCCAAAATTATTTGAGGAATTAGCTGGCTATTTAAGTAAAAATCCTGTTAGTCAAATTTATTTTTTTGAACGTTATCCATTTATTTCTGGCTTATGTAATGGTTATCTAATTCACTTAAAAAAATATTTACAAGAGAAGAAAACTTCGGAAGCTAAATTATTTGCTAATTGCTTGTTCTTTTTAGGGGCCTATTTATCTAACAATCTTAAAGATCAAAAAAAATATTTAGATATTATCAATGCCATTCAAGATATAGATAAACTCCACCCTTTCCCTATTGCAAGAAAAATAATGTCTAATATTCTTTATGCTTCTCAAATTAAAGACACGGAAAGCATTAAACATTGGACAAAAAAAGCATTCGAGCAGGAGCGTAAATTTCAAACAGATTGGAAATCAAGAAATATTTTTCCGTTCTACCACTATTTAATGGTTGATTGTTTTAATTTAATTGGTGATTATGATACTTCTTTGAAGTTCATAAAAATAGCTGAACTCGATTATAAAAGTTATAACGACGGTACTATAGAAATTGGTTATTACGAGAGCTTTGATTTAATGAAAGCTATTTGTTTTTATCATTTAGGAGAAAAAAATAATGCCAAGCGAATTTTAAATAGAACCGATAGCAGTGCTTTACAATTTACTTTTTACGAATACCATTTAATACATCGATTAAGGTTAGAAATAAAAATGTGCAGCAATACAAATAGTGTAAAAAAACAAAAACTCCAAAAAGCATTAGCCGATTTAATTATTAAAACGGGATTTACTCAACTTGCACTTTAATTCATACCTATTTCCTGTTTAATTTCCTTATTTTTGAAATATGGAAAACTTCAATATTACTGGCGAATACATTCAACTCAATCAATTACTAAAAGTAATTGGCTGGGCAAATGATGGCGCAGAAGCCAATCAATTAATTGATGACGGTATGGTCAAAGTTAACGGTGAAGTTGAATACAGACGCAGAAATAAACTTTTACCTGGCTATAATGTAGCATTTAATGGAAAAAAAGTAGAGATTTTGCCTCCTGAATTAAAATAATAGCCTAATTTTGGGTTTTTAATTTTTGGCAGCAAATTTGCTGTACTCGCACCTAAAACCCATTTTATGAAAAAAATTGTACTCAGTTTATTTTTATCATTCGTAGTATTTAGCGTATTTAATTTATTAGCGCCAAATGCCATTTCTGAACCTTCTGGCGGACCTGCAGGAAATTCAGGCTCCCCATCAGATGCTACTACCTGCGCAGAGTCTTGCCATGGTGGAAGTGCAGTTACACAAGCAGGTTTAATTACTTCTAATATTCCAACTGCTGGTTATACCCCAGGATCAACATATACCATAACCGCATCGGTTAGTGGATCTGGCAATAAAGGATTTCAAGTTTCACCCCAAAACACTTCGGGAACACTATTGGGCTCTTTGATTGCGGGTTCGGGATCAAAAATTGTTGGCATCAAATACATCACACATTCCTCATCAAAATCTTCTTCTACTGCAACCTGGACTTTCCAATGGATTGCACCGGCAGCAGGAACCGGAAGTGTAACTTTTTATGGTGCATTTGCAATAACTCAAAATACAACTAAGAAAAGTACATTAGTTGTAAACGAAGCGGTGGTAGTAGTTGCACCAGTTATAACCAGCTTTACTCCAACTAATGCTGCAAGTGGCACTACAGTTACCATCACAGGCACAGGATTTACTGGTGCCACAGCTGTTAAATTTGGTGGTACTCCCGCAAGTTCTTTTAATGTTGTTAATGGTACTAGTATTCATGCAGTCGTAGGCGCCGGTGCCTCAGGCGATATATCTGTAACCACTCCGGCAGGAACAGCAACTAAAGCTGGATTTGTTTTGGTAATACCCCCAACTATAACGCAATTTACACCTATAGCTGCTAAAAGCGGAGAAACGGTTACTATATTAGGTACAAACTTTACGAATGCCAGCGCAGTAAGATTTGGTGGCGTTAATGCTAGGGCATTTACCATTCAAAATGATAATTTAATTACTGCCTCTTTAGCAAATGGCGCAACTGGTGATATATCAGTTGTTACACCAAACGGAACTGCTTCCTTAGCTGGATTTACATTTTTGAAAACAATTAAAATCAAATCATTCTATCCCGATTCTGCAAAAACTAACGATACCATTACCATTATAGGCGAAAACTTTTCAGAGGTTTTAGATGTAACTTTTGGTAGCACAGCCGCATCTAGTTTTACCATCTTAAATGATACAATGATATTGGCTGCTGTTGGTGCTGGATCTACTGGAGATGTAGGCTTGTCAGACAAATCAGGTACGGTAAGTGCCCCAGGATTTGTATACCTAGCGGTACCAAGAATTGGATCTTTTAGTCCAACAACAGCTAAAAGAGATGAAGTGGTTACCATTTATGGTAATGAATTATTAGATGTGAGCAATGTGTTGTTTGGTGGTCAAGCTGCAAATAGCTTTACTGTAATTTCAAATACTCAAATTGAAGCGCATGTTGGTAATGGCAACAGTGGTAATGTAACCGTTGTCGCACCAAATGGTTCGGATTCAAAACCAGGATTTATTTTTGGAACAAGTATTGGAATTAATCAGCAGGGCAATACAAATGGTTTATTAAAGGCCTACCCTAACCCTGCTAACAATAATATTCAAATTCAAATTCCAATTTCTTTAACGAATAGTAAAATTGCGATCTACAATTTATTAGGGGAAGAAATTTTTAGCCATGAAATTGCAGCACAAACAAATGCTATTTTCATTGCGATAAATGACTGGAAAGCGGGAAGCTATATTATCAGATGGAATGATCAAAGTACTACACTAAGTAGTTCATTCCTTAAATCAAATTAATAATAGAATTGTAAAATTAAAAAAGAGGAATAGGTTATACTTATTCCTCTTTTTTTTCTTCCAATAAAAATTTATGTAATAGCCCCATCGATACATAAAGTGTGGGTGCAATTAAAAACTCATTAATTTCAAATAATACCACCCTGATATTTAAAGGCAGCGGATGAACGATCCAATCAAATGCTCCAAAGCTAATGATGATAGAGATTCCAGAGATATGTACAATATGCCAAATAGTTTGCATCCAGGCTATTTTTTCTAAATTCAATTGCCTTAAACCAATTAAATAAACCGTAATCAACATCGTAAATTTAATCAGGTGTCTTATTTTACGAGGAATTAATTCGAAGTTTGGTGATTCAAAAAAGAAAATATAATATGCAGAATACAGTAAAAACAATACCGTTAAACCAATCCAAAATTTCCTAGGCATGTTGATTAATTTTTTGATTGATTTGTGTAAAACGAACCCATAAGAAAAATACAATTCCATATACCATTACCTTAAATAAATAATGGTGGGCAAAAAATAAAACTTTAGGATTAAAGTAGGCAAACATGGCTAGCCCCGTGCATCTTAATATGTTCACCAAAACAATTAATATTAAACCTAAAAATCCATACCTAATTTTAAGCCATAAAGATGCTGGATAAGCAATAAGGAAACCAATAAATAAAATAAATAAGCTTAGTCCATTGCAACCATCTGCAATACCAATTAATTTCATTCCATCGGCAAAAATGGTTGTTTTTAAATAATCGAATTCTAGGGCTTCTACTTTTTCTCTTTGCAATACTTCTTTCACCACTATAGAATGCCCAGGCATCAATTTCTTAACACACCATGCAGTTGCATTGCCGGTAAACATGGAAAGTGGTTTATCGATAATACGAGTAGGTGCTAAAAAACCTAAGTAAACAACCTGCCAAACTATTAATAAAACGAGTGCTTTAGTTGCAAAAGTTTTTACCGGTTTAGGGATCTCATTGATTGCTTTTAATGCTTTGTGTAAGTAATTCATGTCCAAAATTAAACATACAATATTAAGAAATTAATTTAAATCTTATGTTTTTTGGTATTTGTCTATATTATTTTTTTTTGATCAATTTATTGCCTAGTTTGAAAAAAAAATAATTAGATGAAAAAAATAGTAATCCTATCTTGCTTAACAATAGTAATTTCTGTTACTATTAGTTTATTTTCGAATATTGCGAGTTCTAACCCTTCTGGAGGTCCAGCAGGCAACACGGGCTCCCCTGCAGATAAACAAACTTGTGCGCATTCGGGCTGTCATTCGGGTTCTGCATCAACTGTTTCAACTGGAATTTTATCGAGCTCTGTGCCAACCGAGGGATATAAACCAGGTGCTACTTATAATGTAATGGTTTCTCAAACTGGAACAGGTAGAAAAGGATTTCAAGTTTCTCCTCAAACAACTGCAGGTTTATTACGGGGTTCTTTAATTGCGGGTTCTGGTAGTAAAATAGTAAGTACAAAATATATAACACATAATGCATCTAACTCTAGCAATCCATGTACTTGGAATTTTAAATGGGTAGCTCCTGCTGCTGGAACTGGCGATGTAACTTTTTACGGAGTTGTCGTTTTAGGCACTACTTCAACCAAAAAAACCACTTTATTAGTTCATGAAGCAAGCACGGTACAAGGTGTAAGCAACGAGGCTAATGCCAAAATAAGCCTATATCCTAATCCTGCCATAGATCAAATTCAAATTAAATTAGCAGATCATTTAACAACTGGTAAAGCGATGATATTTGATGAAAATGGGGAACTTATTCAAACTGAAAATTTCGATTCGAATGAATTCAGTATGGATGTACAATCTATTCCTGCGGGGAACTATTACCTAAGGGTTACGGATGGTCAACACCAATACTTTAATCATTTTGTGAAAAAATAATTAAATTTTAATTATAAAAAAAAAGACCAATTTAACGATTGGTCTTTTTTTATGGAAATTTTATTCTTCCGAAAGCGCCAGGATCCGATCAAATTCGGCTGCTTTTAAGGGCATCACAGACAATCTGCCTTGTCTGATTAAGCCAATGTCTTTTAATTGCTTATCGGCTTTAATTTGCGCTAATCCAATCGATTTTTTAAGCGTCTTATAAGGTTTCAAATCTACTACCACCCAGTTGGCATCGTCGGTAGTTGGATCTTGATAAAATTCTTTTTGTACAATGGCAATTCCAACTACACATTTTCCTTCATTGCTATGGTAAAACAAAACCATATCGCCTTTTTTCATTTCGCGTAAATTATTACGCGCTTGGTAATTGCGCACGCCATCCCAAAAAGTTTTTTTGTCTTTTAAGAATTGTTCCCATGCATATTTATGCGGTTCTGATTTAACTAACCAATAATTCATGTCGTGTTTTTAGTGTAAAATTTGAAAAACCAATTCTTTCATTAATTCGCCATCTTCTGTATTACCAGTACTTTCCACTCCTTTAGATTTTAAATCGTAATTGCGTAATAAAGTAATAATGTTACAAGTTTTTTCGAAAGAAAAATTCCTTCCAGCCGTTTCATAATCTTGTACAAAGTATGGATTTACTTTGAGTACACTGGCTACATTGGCTCTCGATTTATCGGGTAGAAAATGATACATTAATAATTTGCTAAAATATCCATTTAACACCCCAAGTACCATTACCAATGGATGGTCTTTTTTATTTTCCGCAAAATAATCGATGATTTTATTGGCTTTCAAAACATCTCTTTTACCTAATGCCGCAGTCAATTCAAAACTGTTAAAATCTTTACTGATGCCAATATTTTTTTCAATGTCGTCTGCGGTAATGGTTTTACCTGCAGTGGTGTTAATGGCTAGCTTAGAAAGCTCATTGGCTACTTTAGATAAATCGTTTCCTAAAAATTCGGGGATAAGTGCTGCCGCTTTGGGTTCAATTTTTAAATTTAAACTATGCACATATTTTTGCACCCAATCTGCAATTTGATTATCGTATAACTTTTTAGATTCAAAAAGTACGCCGTGTTTATCAATAAGCTTCGCTACTTTTAAGCGTTTATCAAGCGAACCATATTTATAACAAAATACTAAAACTGTACTTCGTAAAGGGTTCTCGAGGTATGCAGCAAAAGGATCTTGGTCTTTTTTATCTTCTTTACCAAATTTAATATTTTGAGCTTCTTTTACAATCACCAATTGAAATTCAGACATCATTGGAAATCTTTTAGCTGCAGAAATTAAAGTAACTAAATCTGTTTCTTTACCATATAATATCGTTTGATTAAAGCCTTTTTCGGCTTCGGTCAAAACGGTTTTTTCTAATTCATCTGCAATTAAATCGATATAAAAAGATTCATCGCCATGTAAAAAATAAACGGGTTGAAACTTGCGTTGTTTTATATCTGCTAAAATTTGCTCAATTGTCATAATTCAAAGATAAAAAGATTAGCAATTTATTGATGAATATTCGGGTATATCGGAAATGAATTCCAAATGTTCTTTTTCATAATCTACGGCACAACAAAAATGTTCGAGACCATTACTCAAGACCAAGTATTTAGCTTGATGCACATAATTATATCGAATAATTTGATCAAATACGCTTTGATCTATTTTAATAGTAGGCGCCTTACATTCCACAATTAGCATTGGTTTGGCTTCGCTATTATAAATGACAATGTCTGTTCGTTTATTTCTTTCGTGCAGCTTCAAACCTTTTTCTATGGCAAACAATGCTTTTGGGTATTGCTTTTGATTAATTAAAAATTGAATGAAATGTTGACGCACCCACTCTTCTGGGGTTATTAAAATGTCTTTCTTGCGCAGTCCATCAAATAAATAGTAACCCTGCTCCGTCTTTTTAATTTTAAAAGGATAAGGCGGTAAATTGAGGGCTTGAAAAGGCATAAACTAGATTAGTTTTTTTAAGGCTGCAATTTTAGTTTCCGCATCGGCTCTTTTCTTTTGCTCGTTTGCAATTACTTCTGGTTTGGCATTTTGTACAAACTTTTCGTTGCTCAATTTTTTATCCACCGAAATTAAAAATCCTTCTAAATAGGCAATTTCTTCCACAGCTTTTTTTCGCTCTGCTGCTTCATCTATGTTCGCACCTAAATTTATAAAAAACTCATGGGTGTTTACCATAAATGAAATAGCACTTGCCGGATTTTCTGAAATTGTGCTAAACTCCGAAAGGTTAGCCAACTTTACAATTACATGTTCTGTTTCTTTGAAATAACTATTGGTATTGAGTTTCATGGCTAAAGGCAATGCAACTTTAGGCGCAATTTGTTTGCTATTCCTAATCATCCTTATTTCAGAAACCAAAGATTTTACTTGTGCTACTTTTTGCAATAAGTCGGTGTTGATATTACCAGATGTTGGATAGCTTGAAACGATACAACAGTCTGAATTTGCTCGATGACCAAATAATTCTTCGTCGTGCCATAATTCTTCGGTGAGGAATGGCATAAAGGGATGCAATAAAGATAAAATATTGCTTAACTGCACAATCATAAACTCGTGTGTTGCACTATCGATGGGGTCTTGCAGGCCTTCGCCATTTTCGTTTTTCACAAATGCTGGCTTCACCATTTCTAAATACCAAGAACAGAAATCGTCCCAAACTAATTTATAACAAGCCATTAAGGCTTCCGATAATTTATATTGATCGAAACTGCTTTCAATTTCTTTTAATGCTTCGTTGAATCTAGCAGCAAACCAATCGTTGGCAACATTATTTTTATTTGGCATTGTTGGATCTACGCGTAAACCCTTTACCATTTTAAAGGCATTCCAAATTTTATTAGCAAAGTTTCTTCCTTGCTCACAATAGCTCTCGTCAAACATTAAATCGTTACCAGCAGGCGCGCAAAGTAGCATACCTACGCGCACGCCATCTGCTCCATATTGGTTCATTAATTCAATTGGATCGGGCGAATTACCTAAACTTTTCGACATTTTACGACCCACTTTATCGCGCACAATGCCAGTTAAATAAACGTTTTTAAATGGAATGGCTTGTTTAAATTCTTGACCCGCCATAATCATTCGCGCCACCCAAAAAAATAAAATATCTGGACCCGTTACTAAATCGTTGGTTGGATAATAATAATTTAAATCGGCGTTACCTTTATTTGGTTTTTCTCCGAATACGGTTGTATCGAATACAGCAATGGGCCACAACCAAGAAGAAAACCAGGTATCCACCACATCTTCATCTTGTTTTAAATCGGCAATGGTTAAACTGGCATTAGTCGTATTTTGTTGAAATATTTGTAAGGCTTCTAAAGCTGTTTTAGCAACTACTACTTCCCCATTGGGTGCGTAAAATGCTGGAATTTGTTGACCCCACCACAACTGACGAGAAATACACCAGTCTTTTACATTATCCATCCAATGCTTGTAGGTATTGGTATATTTTTCAGGAATTAATTTTACCTCTCCACTCAAAACCACATCTAATGCAGGCTTTGCCATGTCTGTCATTTTGCAAAACCATTGCATCGACAATTTAGGTTCGATCACCGCATCGCTTCTTTCCGAAAATCCAACTTGAGATTTATATTCTTCTACTTTTAATAATTGACCTGCATCTTCTAAAAGTTGAATGATTTTTTTTCTGGCAATAAAACGATCTTCATTAATTAAAATTTGTGCCTTTTCATTTAAAGTACCGTTGTCATTTAAAATATCAATTACAGGTAAATGATGCCTAATACCTAATTCGTAATCGTTCAAATCGTGTGCTGGCGTTACTTTTAAGCAACCCGTTCCAAATTCAATATCAACATATTCATCTAATATAATGGGAATTTCTTTTTGAATTAATGGAATGAAAACACTTTTGCCATGTAAGGCAACATACCTTTCATCTTTTGGATTGATACAAATTGCTGCATCGGCCATAATGGTTTCAGGACGTGTGGTGGCAATGGTTAAAAATTCATTTGTCGCACCAACAATTTGATAATTAATATAAACTAATTTTTGATTGACTTCTTTTCTGATCACTTCTTCGTCGGAAACAGCCGTTAATCCTTTCGGATCCCAATTCACCATGCGTACGCCTCGGTAAATTAATCCCTTATTATATAAATTAATAAATGCGTCTGTTACTCCTTCCGATAAATCCGGGTCCATCGTAAATTTGGTTCGATCCCAATCGCAAGAAGCTCCTAGTTTTTTGAGCTGTTCCAAAATAATCCCACCGTATTTATCTTTCCAATCGTAAGCATGAGCTAAAAATTCGGCTCTCGAAATATCTTTTTTCTCTATCCCTTTTTCGCGTAATAAATTTACCACTTTAGTTTCGGTGGCAATAGATGCATGATCCGTACCCGGAACCCAACAGGCATTTTTGCCCATCATGCGGGCTCTTCGAATTAAAACATCTTGAATGGTATTATTTAACATATGGCCCATATGCAGCATACCCGTAACATTGGGCGGCGGAATGACAATGGTGTAAGGCTCTCTGTGGTCTGGAACAGATTTAAAAAACTGTTGCTCCATCCAATAGCTATACCATTTATTTTCAAACTCTTGCGGGCTATAGGTCTTTGGGGTATTCATTAAAAATTAAATTTTGGGGTCGATAAAGCTCAAAAATAACAAATTATCGATTTCTTTCGGTATTTTAAGTGTAGGATATTAACCTAAGGCAAAATTAAAATGAAATTCTTGGCATTTAACTATCAAATGCTCCCAAATGCCTATATTTGATGGAAGAAATTACATGAAAATTAATTAATAAAATTATATGAAAAAAATAGCCTTAGTGTTTACAGCCATATTAATGGGCAGTATTATTTCTGGATGTAAAACAAAAAAAATCGAACGCATAGACCCAACTCAACAAACCGATTTAAGTGGTAGATGGAATGATACCGATTCGAGATTGGTTTCTAACGAAATGATTAGCGATTGCATGTCTAGACCATGGAGAACAGAATTTACTGCTGTTAAAGGTAAAAAACCAATGGTAATAGTTGGCAATATTAAAAACAAAACAACCGAGCACATCGAATCCGAAACTTTTATCAAGGATATCGAAAAAGCCTATATCAATTCTGGTTTAGTAGGTGTAGTGCAAGCTGCCGATGCTAGAAAAGAATTAAGAGAAGAACGCAATGACCAACAAACTTATTCTTCTGAAGAAACTAAAAAGAAATGGGGCTTAGAAAAAGGAGCCGACTTTATGTTAAACGGTGTGATTACTTCTATTGTAGACCAATACGGTAAAAACAAAGTGGTATTTTATCAAATCGATTTAGAATTAACCGATTTACAAACAAACGAAAAAGTTTGGATCGGAGATAAAAAAATTAAAAAAGCAATTACCAATTAAATAAAAAAAACACCCTGTAACTTAGATTTACAGGGTGTTTTTTTGTTATACTACCTTGCCTATCGGCTAGCAATAAATAATCTTCTATTGAAAATTTTATCGTCTTTTTTTCTTTTCATTTGCGCAGCCTTGCTATTATCTGCTTGTGCCACTTATTACCAAAAATTAGCGGTATTTAATAACGATTTCGAAAGTGGAAATCTGGTAAAAGCAAATGATTTTTTAACAAAAGATGTAAAAGGCCATACGGGTAAAAACGAATTACTTTACCATTTTAACAAAGGCACTATTGAACATTTATTGGGTAATTATTCCGAAAGTAATACCCAATTTAACCAAGCAGACCTGCTCATTGAAGACTATCAGAAAAAAATAGCCGATCAAGCATTGGCCATGGTTACCAATCAAATGAATACGCCTTATCCGGGCGAAGATTTTGAAAAAGTAATGATCCATTATTACAAGGCGATTAATTATTTACGATTAAATGATAGCGAAAATGCCTTGATTGAAGCCCGTCGATTAAATTTAAAACTTCAACTACTGAATGATAAATATAAAAACAAAAATAAGTATGTAGTGGATGCTTTTGGTTTGAATTTAATAGGCATCATTTATCAAGCAGACCACGATTATAACAATGCTTTTATTGCTTATAGAAATGCGCTAGAAGCCTATGAAAATAGCTATGCTAAGCAGTTTAATATTATTACACCTTTGCAATTAAAAAAGGATTTAATTTATACTGCTTATCAAAGTGGCTTTGCAGAAGAAGGCTTGTTTTACGAAAAAAAATTTGATTTAAAACTCGAAAATCCAGCAGCTACCAATGGAGATCTTATCTTCTTTTGGAATAATGGATTAGGCCCTATTAAATCGGAGAACAGTATCAACTTTACTAAAACCGGAGCAAACCAAAATTATATGACCTTTGTGAACCAAGAATATAATTTAAATTTTACGGTGCCTTACCAAAGCAGCTCCAATAAAAAAGAAAAAGAAGGTTTTGCTTCTTTAGAATTATTGCGAATTGCATTCCCAAAATATGTAGCCAGAACACCTTATTATGAAAAAGGGTACATCAGTTTTGAAAACAACAAGAAAGAACTGGAATTAGCCGAAAATATCAATTTAATTGCCTTTAAAAATTTAGAAGACAGAATGCAAAGAGAAATTGGTAACGCCCTCATTCGATTAGCGACTAAAAAAGCGGCAGAATATGCCATGAGAGACCAAAACGAAAACTTAGGCACCTTGGTTGGCGTAGTGAATGCGGTAACCGAAAAAGCAGACACTAGAAATTGGCAAACCTTGCCTTATAGCATTTCCTATACCAGAATGAGCTTACCGGCTGGTAATCAAACTATAAAATGGACCGGAAAAGCAATAAAAGGCGGACAGGATAAAGAACAATTGTTTACCTTTGATATTGTAAAAGGCCGAACAACATTTCAGCTGTTCCAATCGTTAGAAATTGTTAAAGCTGCGAATTAATCGGTACTCCTAAAATTCATGAAAAAATATTTACTTGCCATTAGTTTTTTGTTCCTCAGCATTTTTGTAATGGGGCAATCGGCATTGAAAGTAAATTCAATTGAATTCAAAGCCAATTATTATAAATATAAAGGTCAAATAATTGATGTGCGTACTGCGCAAGAATTTGCTGAAGGGCATATAGAAGGTGCCAAAAACATTGATATTACCAATGATGCTTTTGAATCCGAAATTGAAAAGTTAGATAAAAATCAAGCACTTTTTGTTTACTGTGCCATTGGCGTAAGAAGCGGCAGAGCAGCGGCATTGCTGCGTAAAAAAGGTTTTAAAAATGTCATTGATTTAAATGGTGGATACGAAGACCTTTTAAAAGTTGGCATGAAAAACGCGAAATAAATGCAGCCCGAAAATATTCGCAGCATTCAAACTGAAGATGGATCTACCACTTTTTATCATGCAGATTTAAACGAACACTATCATTCCATACATGGCGCGCATCAAGAATCGCAACATGTATATATCGAAAATGGGCTGCAGTATTTTCATCAAAAAACATCGGCTAAACAAATTGCTATATTAGAAATGGGCTTTGGTACTGGATTAAATTATTTACTCAGCCTAGACTACGCATTAAATAAAGGATTGAGCCTAGCCTATACTGGCATTGAAGCTTACCCACTTCCGCTTTCGTTGATTCAACAAACCAATTATCAACAATTTTTAATCAAGCCCGAATTAATGGATTGGTATTATTCAAAATACGAAGCAGCCTTGCTTTCCGATCAAGAAATAACTGGGGAACAAACACTTCAAATTATGGAGAAAAAATTAGCCGATTTTACCAGTGATAAAAAATACGACATCATCTATTTTGATGCCTTTGCTAGCAGTAAACAACCGGCCCTATGGACCGAAGAAATGATCGAACATATTTGTCAATTTTTAAATGATAAAGGTATATTTGTAACCTATAGCGTAACTGGAAATTTAAAGAGATGTTTACGCAAGCTAGGATTTAGCATAGAAAGGCCAAATGGCGCCTTAGGCAAGCGCGAAATGATGAGAGCAACACTAACTCAATTATAATGTACAAATCGATTATAAGGCCTATATTATTTTGTTTCGATCCCGAAAAAATTCACCATTTTATATTTGCTTGCATTTTATGGATGAATCGTATCCCTGGCGTTTCGATCTTGATCAGCAAAATATTTGTAGTTCAACACCCTGCCCTACATCGAAAAGTATTTGGAATTGATTTTCCTAATCCGGTAGGCTTAGCCGCTGGCTTTGATAAAGACGCGAAACTATTTAATGAATTAAGCCATTTTGGATTTGGTTTTATTGAAGTGGGAACCCTTACTCCTGTTGCACAGCAAGGCAATCCAAAGCCTAGGATGTTTAGGTTACCTAAAGATTCCGGATTAATAAACAGGATGGGCTTTAATAACGAAGGTGTAGCAGCTGCTGCCATTCGCTTGAAAAAAAGAAATAAAAATTTAATTATTGGCGGCAATATTGGTAAAAATAAAATTACCGAAAACGAAAATGCCGTGCAAGATTATGAAAAATGTTTTGAGGCATTATTTGAAGTAGTAGATTATTTTGTGGTCAATGTAAGCTCGCCCAATACCCCTAATTTAAGGGCATTACAAGAAAAAGAGCCCCTTAAAGCTTTACTCCTTCATTTGCAAAAAATCAATCAATTAAAAGCAAATCCTAAACCCATTGCATTGAAAATTGCACCCGATTTAACAAATGAACAGTTAGATGATGTGGTAGAAATTATGCTCGAA
Organism: uncultured bacterium; assembly: GCA_903838995.1. Taxonomy (GTDB): domain Bacteria; phylum Bacteroidota; class Bacteroidia; order Sphingobacteriales; family Sphingobacteriaceae; genus CAIKLP01. The sequence goes on from CAIMAP010000013.1 coordinate 14,913, forward strand.
ACAAAATTAGCAGGTTTAATTGCAACCAATACTACTTTAGATCGCAGCGGTTTGCAAACCGACGAGATTACTTTAACAAACATTGGCGCCGGAGGTTTAAGCGGCAAGCCTTTGCGCCAAAGAGCCACCGAAGTGATTCAATATTTAAGCACACAAAGTAAAGGGCAATTTCCGATCATTGCGGTGGGAGGTATTCATTCTGCAGCAGACGCGCTCGAAAAACTAAATGCGGGCGCTAGCTTGATTCAACTTTATACCGGTTTTATATACGAAGGACCAGCTTTGATCAAACAAATTAACCAAGCAATTCTAAAAAAAACTGCATAAAAAAAGCCGTTTAAGTTTCCTTAAACAGCTTCAAATAGGGTATATAAAAATTATTCTGCTGCGTTATTTTCTTCTGGACGCGCAACTGGTCTCTTAATAGATTTATCAGTAGCCATCTTTTTGTGTTGTACTTTCAATCTAGAAACAGTTTTATTTTTTCTGTCTTTTCTTTTTAATCTTGTAACTGCCATTTTCTTAAAATTAATTTTTTAAATACTGTTTTTTTGAGGTCGAGAGCGGATTCGAACCGCTGTACAAGGTTTTGCAGACCTCTGCCTAGCCACTCGGCCACTCGACCTTTTTTTAGCGTCTGCAAATGTAGTAAAATTATATTTGAACACAAGAATTTATCGGTTTTTTAAGCTAATCAGCTATTAAACTGATTTCTTTTATACTCTGAGCAAATTACCGCGGTTGCTACTGCAACATTCAGACTTTCTGCCCCACCAAAGGCCGGAATGGTAATTGGGCTGGAAATAAAAGGTATCAAATTGGCAGAAATGCCCTGAGACTCACTGCCCATTAATATAAAGCCTCCTTTTTGCCAATGCTGCTGATATATGTTTTCTCCTTTTAATAAAGCGCCATAAACGGGCAAATGGGCATAATTAGCAAATAAATCGGGTAAATGTTGGAAGCTAACTGTAACCCTTGCTATAGAACCCATGGTAGCTTGTACCACCTTTGGATTATAGATTTCTACACAATTTTCGGAGCAAATAATGTTTTTAAAGCCAAACCAATCTGCTATTCTAATCATTGTACCTAAATTTCCAGGGTCTTTGATATCGTCTAGCACCAAAGTCATTTGATTGTCAAAATCAATCACATCAAGGTTTTCGGGTTTGTTTTTTGGCATTTTAACAATAGCCAAAACATCCGAAGCCGATTTAAGCAAAGATATTCTATCCATTTCTGCCTCAGAAACTAAGCCAATTTCTATATTTTTCGATACCTTTGAAAGCAAAGATGATAACCATTGCACTTTATTTTCGGTGCAGTAGATTTGGTCAATTGTAAACGCAGAATCGATGATTTCGGCTACCAATTTATCTCCTTCGACTAAGAATAACTGGTATTCTTGTCGATATTTTTTTTGATGGATAGACTTTATAAAACTGATTTGTGCTTTTGAAATCATTGAATAAAAATACTTTTCGAAATACAATTATACTCATTTCTATTGTTTTGTTAGCAAGTGGCTGCAGCAGTACGCGAAATTTTAACGAAGGACAAAGCTTATTAAAGAATTATCAAATTAAAGGGGTAGATGCTAGCTTAAAAGAGAAAATCACGCCTTTTATTCGTCAAAAACCAAATAAAAAGCTATTTGGCATTAGTAAAGTGAGCTTACACCTTCACCAACTTTTAGATCGAAAAAAGCCCACAAAACTTAGTAATTGGATTATAAATAATTTAGCGGAGCCTCCTGTAATTTACGACAGTACACTTTCTCGTATTTCTGTTATTCAAATTCAACAATTATTAATGAACAATGGCTACTTTTTAGCAAAAGTAAAATATGAGGATACTACTAGGCGTAAAAAAACCAATGTTATTTATACCATTGAACCAAATCAAGCGTACCACATTAGAAATATTCAATATACTATTAAAGACAGCATTGTAAAATCAATTTATTTTTACAAATTAAACGAATCAAATTTAAAAATCGGAATGCAATTCGATCAAGCGGCATTAGCCAACGAAAGAGATAGAATTACGAAAGATTTAAGAAATTTTGGCTATTATTATTTCAATAGAGAATACATCCATTTCGATATTGATACCGCATTAAAATCGCAGCAATTAGATATCAATGTAATTATTGAAAATCCAGAAAATACCAGTAAACATGAGTCTTTCAAGCTCAAAAATATTGAAACAAACATTATTTCAGATAATGTAAATGACCGTTTATTAAGCGATACCATAGTATTAAATAATCTTAGATTCATTCATACAAAAAATAAAATTCAAGCCAAAATTTTACGCAGGATGTTGTTTTTGGAACAAGGAAAAAAATTCAAGGAAGACGACCTCCTACTCACTTACAATCGCTTAGGAGATTTAGGCGTTTTTAAATATATTAATATTGATTTTGAAAAAGACAGCATCGATAGCACGCAATTAAATGCAAATATCCAATTAAGCTTAGCTAAAAAACAAAGCACCAATACCGAATTAGAAGGGTATGTCGCTTCCGAAAATGTGGGTACCTCTGCCAATTTTATTTATAGTAATCGAAATATTTTTAAAGGTGCCGAAGTATTTGAATTTAAAATAAGAGCCGGTATAGAAACCCAAGCCTTTGTAGATGCAAACCAATCAAGCATTCCAGTATTCAATAGCCGCGAAACCAATACCTCGGCAAGTTTAACTTTCCCAGGTTTTATTTTCTTTCGAGACAAACCAACCTATGTACTTTTTTCAAATCCAAAATCACGCATTGGCTTAAACTACATCAGCGAAAACAGACCAGAATATAGCAGAAGAACTTTAAACAGCAGTTTTAGTTACGAGTGGAAACAAAACAACTATGTCAGTCATTCTTTTGCACCAATGACCATTAATTTTGTCAACTCCTTTTTATCTTCAGAAGCTACTAACTTATTAGATAGCTTAAATAATATTTATTTAAGAGAAAGTTTTGAGCCGCATATTACCCTAGGAATGCGCTATTCATTAGTAATCAGCAATCAACAACTCAATCAATTCAAAAAAAATTATTACTATATTAAATTCAACCTGGAAGTAATGGGTACGGGTTTATATGCCGCAAGTAAATTGCTAAATGAGCAAAAAAATAATTTCAACCAATACGAATTTTTCAATCTCCCCTATTATAATTTTACCCGACCAGAAATTGACGCAAGGTATTTTAGCAGTTTTGGAACAAGAAGTCAAATCGTTTATCGTTTTAATACAGGCGTAGGTTTTGCTTATTGGAATTCAAAAGTAATGCCTTTCGAAAGACAGTTTTTTACTGGAGGAGCAAACAGTATTAGGGCATTTAGGGCTAGGTCTGTTGGGCCCGGTGGCTACAGAAACATCGACCTATCTTCTTTGAATTTAGACCAAACAGGTAATTTTAAAATCGAAGGAAATATAGAATACCGATTCGATATTTTAGAAAGATTTATTGGCGCAAAATTAAAAGGTGCTAGTTTTATAGACTTTGGAAATGTTTGGGACATTCAAAAAAATGCAAACGAATTAGAAGGATTTAAAACGAGCACATTTTATAAAGAGCTAGCCATTGGTACAGGAGTTGGATTAAGACTAGACTATCGCTTCTTACTTTTCCGATTCGACCTAGGCTTAAAATTAAGAGACCCTCGATTCGAAAATGCCAATAGATGGGTGATCCAACAATTCAATAATAATGACTGGAAAAATGCTAACAATTATAACTTCTATAATTTTAATTTTGGAATTGGTTATCCTTTCTAAAATGCTTTAAAATATAGAATGATAGGCCGAGCTCATTAAATTAATAAAGGCCGAAAAATCGATTCCCTGTGTCACAAAAAATAACACAAAAAAGAGTATCAATAAAACCATCAATATTCTTTTAATAATTAAAGCAATCACCACAATAGCAATGGGAATTACAAGGAGTAACCACAAAGGAATAGGAATTACAAAGCCTGCTAGAATATAATATAAATGATATTTAGCCGTGTTTACTGTTTCGTGTTTAATAAATAACACATTGCTTTTCATATCTTCTGGTAAAGCAGCAGCACCATTTTTAAAATCAATTTTTTCTACAAAACCATTTATCACAAACTCATATTTACCCTCAATGCTTTTATCAATATTGGCATCTTTTAATTCTGCAATAATTTTTAATTGCGTTTGACCATTATGGGTTAATCTAGTTAAACTAAAATCTTGAATTGGAAATAATTCTGATAAGTTGAAATAAACGGTTTGTTGCGCTTGCAACTGAATTGTTATAAAAAAAGTAATCAGAAATAATAAAATAATACGCATATTTATATTGATTGATTGATTTGACAAAAATGAAAAAAATATTGGGATTTTGCCTCATCCTTTTAAATCTTACCCTTTCGGGCAATGCGCAGCATATTTTAGATTTTAAGCCTTATGATACCCAAAAAGCGGCCATTGTTGTAATTGAGAACGGTAAAACGCTTAAAGCTCCTTTTGCCGGAGGGGTTGATGCTGCTCAATTTGCCAGTTGCGACCTCAACTTAGATGGCAAAAAAGATATCATTGTGCATGATCGAGAGGGTTCCAAACTTTCTTGTTTCCTTAATATTGGAGGACCAAACGAAATAAATTATCAATACGATATTCGATATAACAATCGATTCCCTGTAATTGGCGAATGGATGTTGATGATGGATTATAATGGAGATGGTAAAGAAGATTTATTTTGTGATAGAAATGGTGGCATTGCTTGCTACCAAAATATTTCCACCGATTCTTCAGGTTTAAAGTTTAAGTTAATTATAGATCAAATTATATTCAGCACCGCGCAATTTACCATAGCCATTGGCGTACCATCGAACGATATACCAAGTATTGCAGATGTTGACGGAGATGGTGACTTAGACATTTTAAGATTTGGAGCTGCAACTATTACACCAGGCGAACCGATTGAATGGTTTAAAAATTTAACGGTAGAAAAAACAGGCGTGGCAGGTATTGATACATTTGTGATTTGGAAAAGATGTTGGGGTAGATTTATTGAAGACAATAATGGTTGTACCATTCTGCTAAATTATGCCGGCACGCCTTGTAGCACAGGCAACAAAGTAGAAGTGCAATTGAGCCTTTCTGAATACCAAGCAAATTTAAATTTAGCGAACAAAAGCAATAGACATGCGGGTTCTACCTGTTTAGTTTATGACTTTACAGGTGATGGCAAAAATGATGTTTTAATTGGGGATGCCGGTTGCAACCAAATGTATTTAGCCATTAATGGTAGCGATAATACCAATGCCATCATGAATCAAGTTGTTACTAACTTTCCGAGTAGCTTACCTATTAATTTTGCCACCTTTCCTGCTGCATTTTTAATGGATGTAAATAACGATGGCTTGAAAGATTTAATTGCTTGCCCCAATACACCTAATGCTAGCGAGAACTTTCAAAATGTATACTTGTATTTGAATCGAGGAAATGCAAGTTTACCTTATTATGTTTATGATAATGCACGCTTTTTAGCAGAAGAACAAATAGACATTGGAGAAGGCGCTTGCCCTAGTTTTGTCGATTATAACCAAGATGGTTTAATAGATATTATGATTGGTAGCACTGGTTATTACCAAAGTAACGGCAGCTATAAAAGTGGTCTTACATTATATAAAAATATTGGCACTAAAACAATTCCAAAATATGAGTTACAAACCCGCGATTATGCTGGGTTTTCGAGTATTGGCATTCAAAAGTTTTCGCCGGTATTTTTTGATGCAGACGCAGATGGCGACATCGATATGATCACAGGAAGTAGCGATGGTAATTTTTATTATTTTAATAATAGTGCGGGTGCAGGTCAAATATTCAATTTAAATTATATTCCAAATACCTTTAGCAATTTAGATATTGGAAATAACTCCAGCCCTACTGCTTACGACCTCGATAAAGATGGCATACAAGATTTAATTTCTGGAGAAAATTTTTACAATATTAATTTTCTTAAAGGGCAGTCAAATAGCCAACCTGCTTATGTTTTAGCCACCGATTCGCTTTATAAAATAAACCTAGGTAACATGTTTAATTATCCAAGTGGTAGAGCTTCGGTTGCAATCAAAAAGTTATTTACAAATGACCGAGATCGATTTATGTTTAGCGATGCGAATGGTTATGTTTACTGTTTAGATAGTTTATACACCGACCCCAATCAATCAAATGTAAAAATTACGAATTTGGTAGATTTGATGCAAGGTGTTTATTCCTATTCAAACGGCGGTTTTAAAATTGATTTAGCAGATATAGATGACGATGGTAAAGCGGAATTAATTGCCGGTACCCCAAGAGGTGGTGTGGCCATTTATTGGAATGCTAGTTCGGCGCCAGTTGGATTAAATCAAATCAGAAACAACACCTTAATCTCATACCCAAACCCATGTGAATCAATATTTTACATTGAAATTCCTTGGAATGAAAAATTAAATTTATTGAGGGTAACCGACTTAATGGGCATTAAAAAAGATATTCCATTTAGCCTGCAAAACAATCAAATTAAACTAGAAAGTAGTAGCTTAGTACCTGGTTTTTATGTAGTAGATATACAAACAAATCAACACCGTTACAGTTCCAAGTTTATCAAAAAATAAATGAAAAAAATATTATTAATTGCGTGTTGTTTTTTAGTTGACATCGCCTTAGCACAAAATTTCACAGGAGGTTTTATCCCCTACCCAAATACCATTCCAGTAAATCAAAACAATAAAAATATTAGTTTGCCATTTGGTGGAGGCTTTGATGTAACGCAGTTTTCGGCTTGTGACTTAGATTTTGATGGCAAAAAAGATATCGTCATTTTTGATCGAGAAGGCGGCAAAATTACTTGCTACCTTAATAAAGGAAATACCGGACAAATTGCTTATGAATATGCGCCACAATACGCCGCTAAATTTCCTAAAAAACTAACGGAATGGATGTTATTAGTCGATTATAATGGCGATGGCAAAGAAGATATTTTTACAGCCATTCCTGGCGGTGTAAAAATTTATAAAAATACTTCAACTACCTTAAATGGTATTTCCTTTAGTTTAGTCAATGGAGATGTACAAGCCGACTTTGGCTCTTTTATAACAAGGCTATATAGCGGCCCTGCAGACATTCCAGCGATTATAGATGCAGACGATGATGGTGATATAGATATACTTAGTATGGAGCTAGGAATCGATACCGCAGGCGACGGCATTTATATGTATAAAAACATGTCGATGGAAACCTATGGTAACAAAGATTCTGTCAATAATTTTATCGTTCATAAAAGATGTTGGGGAAGGTTTAGAGAATCTTACCAAAATTGCAATGTATCATTACAATACCAAAGTGGTCCTTGTGCTACTGGCAATCGTTACATACCTGAATATACAAAATCTGAATTTGAAAATTTAGTTGCCAAAAAATTAACAAGTGGCAAACATTCGGGCTCTACTTTATTGGTTTTTGATTCGAATGGCGATGGTAAAAAAGATGTTTTAATCGGTGATATTGGATGTAATAATATGTACCTGTTAGAAAATACCGAAAACAATACCAACCCTATATTTACAGCATTTTACAGGTTTTATCCAACTATAGATCCAATTTTAGTGGAGAGTTTTCCGGCGGCATTTTTTATTGATGTAAATAACGATAATAAACGAGATTTAATTGCCGCGCCTAATACAACAGGCAATGCAGACAATTTTGAAAATTGTAAATTGTATTTGAACATGGGAACAGATTCGGCACCAGATTTTGTACTGAGCACCAATGCATTTTTAGAAGAAGAAATGATTGAAGTGGGCGAAGGTTCACATCCGGTATTTGTTGATTTCGACCAACATGGACTCATGGATTTTGTTGTGAGTACCACCGGTTATTTTCATTCAAATGGTACTTATAAATCTGGATTAACTGCGTATAAAAATGTGGGAAGCCCTACTATCCCTGCATTTGAGCTCGTTAGTAGAGACCTGTGGTCATTATCAAATTTTAATATCTCCAACATGGTTCCAACTTTTGGAGATGTAGATTTAGACGGTGATATAGATATGATAACGGGCGCTAATGATGGCACCTTTTATTATTTCGAAAATACGGCAGGTGCTAGTAATCCATTTCAATTTAATTTTAAATCTAATTATTTGACTGGTTTAGATGTTGGCAATTTATCTACCCCATTTTTAAATACAAGCTTGAGTATGAGTCCAAACTCAAGACTAGCAATGATTTCGGGCGAAAGATTTGACAATATTAATTATTGGCAGGATACTTCAAATACGGCAGAACCTAAATTTAAATTAAAGTCCGACTCTTTATTTAAAATTAATATGAGAGCCGTTTCGGGTTTTCCAAGTGGAAGAACCACCGCAATTATTCAAAAATTATTTAACAGCGACCAAGAACGATTAGTGGTATCAAATGCCAATGGGAAAGTTTATATTTTCAACCATATCGATAAATTAATGTTATCTGTTGGTCCTGCAGTAATAGATTCTATCGATTTAATGCAAGGCCAATATACTTTAAGCAATGGAGGGTTTGGTATTACCATGGCAGATATTGACGGAGACAACAAGCCAGAGCTTTTGGCAGGCAATCCTCAGGGCGGTTTAGTTTTGTTTAAAAATCAAATTACGCCCTATGGCATTAAACAAACACAACTTAGCCAATCGACTGTTAAATGTTACCCCAATCCTACTAGCCATCTGCTGCAGTTACAAAGTATAACAAACAATAAAATAAAGGCTTGTACCTTGATGAATCAATTAGGTCAATCAATCATCCAACAAAACATAGATGCGATTGCTGGCGAATTGAATGTAAGTGCAATTCCTAATGGCGTTTATATTTTAAAAATAGCAACAACCGATGGTATTCAATTTGAAAAAATAATAAAGCAGTAAATTATTTTTTGAAAGGATTTTGATAGGCAGGATTGTGTGTAAAAGCAGTATCTGTTAATGTTTTTAAGAACGCAATAACTTGTTGTTTTTCGGTGCTTGTTAAACCTAAACCACCATACTGCTCAAGCCTTTCGGGCGATTTAGTAAAATTAATATCTAAATTGGCATTTTGCTTAATTCCCGAACTATAAAAATCCATTACATCGGCCAAAGTTGCCAAACGACCATCGTGCATATAAGGCCCTGTCAATTCAATATTACGCAAGGTAGGCACCTTAAACTTTCCATTGTCTGTTGCTTTTTTAGTAACAAATGATAATCCTTTTCCAATCATTTCTTGATCAGTAAGCAAACCATTATTTCTGAAAATAGTATCTAAATTATGGGCAAGCAAAGTGCCATTTGCTCCATGACAATGAAAACATTGGCCTCTTTCGGTAAAGAAAATTCTAAAGCCTGCATATTCTTCTGCTGTGAATGCCCGCTCTTGTATTTCGTAAAACTTGTCGTAAGTAGATTGGTTCGAAACAATAATTCTTTCAAATTGTGAAATGGCTTTGGCAATCATTTCTGGCGTTACCGTTGCGCTGCCAAATGCTTGTTTAAATAGCGGTGCATATCTTTTAGAACGACTTAATTTTGTAGCCACATTTTCGCTGGTTTCGTGCATTTCTAATGGGTTGTTTATTGGGCCCAATGCTTGCTCCTCCAAGCTTCCTGCACGTCCGTTCCAAAAGAATTTTCTCTGCCAAGCTAAGTTAATTATTGCCATTGCATTAACATCACCTGTAGCACCTGCAACTCCTACACTGTATTTTTTATTTTCAGCAAATGAACTCGATATGTTATGACAACTTGCACAACTAATGGTACTGTCACTTGATAAAATTGGATCGTAAAATAACATTCTACCCAAACTAACACCAGACTTAGTCAAAGGGTTGTTTGTTGGTGAAATTAATTGAGGAAAATAAGGAGGTGCTTTAAAATCATAAGTGTCGTCTGGCGCTGCAGTATGCTCTACACATGCCTGCATAATTAGCACAGCCGATAATAACAATATTCCAATTACAGCAAACTTTTTCATCCTTATTTAAGTGTAAAAACACTTACCCCGTTTTGTTTAAACAACAATTGTTTTTGTTGGTCTTCCATCATATAACCATAACCATCGTTCAAATTGATTTTATTAATGCCGTTAAACCATTGCTCCATGTTCACTTGCAAATCTATATTTTGATCGTTGCTATTGACCGTTAAATCTAAAGGGAATTCGTTGTAAAATTGATTAGGTGTAACGCCTAAGTGAATTGCATAACCTACGGTATCGTTTTTCGTATTTTGAAACACCCCTTCCATCATCATAAAATGATAGCCGCCTCCTAAGGTAAATGGCCATTCCATCGAATTGTTTTCAGAATTATTTGGCAAACCAAAAGGGAAAGTATTTCTAGCAGAATCCACACCAAACACAAAAGAAATTTTACTGTACTTTCCGTTTGGAATATTTGCTAAAGTATAATTTTGATAATTAGTATTTTGTTCCATAGGGTTAATTAATTTAACCATATTCACATCATACTTAGCCCCATTATTTTGGTAAAGTGTTAATTTAGAAATATAATATTTTAAATTTTTGATATTAAATTTATTCCCAGTTGTGGTAGTATAAATTAACTGATTGCTTTCTAAAATTTGTAAAGAAGAATCTTGAAAAGTATGCACAAAATTTACTTTTAAAGAACCGATTGAATCTTGGTTTTCCCAAGTACATCCCATCAAACTGAAAAACAATAAAACGAATAATAATTGAAGTTTCATGACTTCGTATTTTTATCAAATTTAAACTAAAAAAAATAGATTTAGGGTTATTTTAAGGGTATTTATACCGATGTGAATAAAAAACAAAAAAAGCTCCATTTGGTTCATTTATTTATGAATATTTTTAGTTTTTAATTCAATATATGGCCAGGGCAAGATTAAACAGCAGTAATACACCAGAAGAGGAGCTTCCAAAAGCAAAAATCAACAAAGAATCGTTGAAAAGCGTGAAAGTTTTATTGAAATACCTTTACCCGCATCGCAAGAAGTTTTTGATTGGTATTTTCTTTCTCATTTTATCGAGTGTAGCCTCTTTGGCCTTTCCAAAAGCCATGGGAATGCTCATCGATGGTGCAACAAAAGGAATTGGCAACATTAACGAAATCGCGCTAATATTGATGAGTGTATTATTAATTCAGGCTACCTTTTCCTTTTTTAGGGTAATCTGGTTTGTCGAAGTATCCGAAAGATCTTTGGCCGATTTAAGAAAAGACACCTATTTTAAATTAGTTACCCTACCCATGACTTTCTTCTCTCAAAGAAGAGTGGGCGAACTCAATTCCAGAATTTCGGCAGATTTAGCGCAAATACAAGATAGTATTACCGGCACCATCGCCGAACTATTAAGGCAAATCATCGTATTTATTGGCGGCATCATTGCCCTCAGTTTGGTATCGGGTAAATTAACTTTAATGATGCTCAGTGTATTTCCTGTACTCGTTATTGTTGCAGTTGTTTTTGGAAAATTCATCAGAAACTTATCTAGAAAAGCGCAAGATAAATTAGCAGAATCCAATGTAGTAGTCGAAGAAACGCTACAAGGAATTGCCAATGTAAAAGCATTTGTCAACGAAAGTTATGAAACCAATCGCTATGCCAATTCGGTAGACCAGGTTGTTTTATTGGCTTTAAAAGGAGCAAAATATAGAGGCGCCTTTGCATCCTTTATTATTTTCTGTTTATTCGGTTCTATAGTAGCCGTGGTTTGGTATGGTGCCACCCTAGTGCAAATTGGCGAAATTACCGTTGGTCAACTCACTTCCTTTATTTTGTATTCTACTTTTGTAGGCGCAGCCATGGGGAGTTTTGCAGAGCTTTATGCACAGCTACAAAAAATTGTAGGCGCTAGTGAAAGAGTGGTCGAATTACTGAATGAAGTAAATGAAGATTTACCTTTAGTAAAAGATGCCCATCTAATTGATAAAAAAATTGTCGGCTCGCTTAAATTCGAAAAACTAAGTTTTAATTATCCTTCTAGAAAAGAAATTAAAGTATTAGATGAAATTTCTTTTGAAGCTAAAATAGGTGAAAGGGTTGCTATTGTTGGGCCTAGCGGTGCTGGAAAATCTACCATTGCCTCGATGATACTACGATTCTACGAACCCAATTCCGGTGTTTTATTATTCGACAATCAACCGGCTAGCTCCTACTCTTTAACAGATATTCGAAATCAAGTGGCCATTGTTCCGCAAGATGTTTTATTGTTTGGTGGAAGCATCGAAGAAAACATTGCCTACGGAAAAATTAATGCAAGTAAAGCGGAAATTATTTTAGCCGCGCAAAGAGCCAATGCAGATCAATTTATTCAGGGATTTCCGGAAGGTTATCAAACCATTGTTGGCGAACGCGGGGTTAAATTATCGGGTGGTCAAAGACAACGAATAGCCATTGCAAGAGCATTATTAAAAAATCCTGCGATATTAATTTTAGATGAAGCGACTAGTTCGCTCGATTCGGAATCAGAAAGATTAGTGCAAGAGGCCTTAGAAGAGCTCATGAAGGGCAGAACATCGATTATCATTGCCCATCGATTATCGACCATTAGAGAGGCCGATAGAATAGTTGTAATAGATAACGGGAAGGTAATAGAGAATGGCAGCCACGAAGCGCTTATGCAGTCGGAAGGCGGTTTATATAAATACTTAAGTCAACTTCAAACAGAAAAACAATAAATGAATTTTACCAGTTGGGGTGCCGCAGAACAAGTTACGGGTAGCATGCATTTAATCGAATTGCAAGATGGTTACCGCGTGCTCATAGATTGTGGTTTAGATTACGAAAAAGATAGGTCGAGTGTAGAAAACGAAATATTTCCATTTGAACCCAGTAGCATCGATTTAGTTATTTTAACACATGCTCATATAGATCATTCGGGTAATTTACCCACACTAGTAAAAAACGGATACAATGGTCAAATCCTTTGTACATCAGCAACTGCAGATCTTTGTCAGATATTATTAACCGACTCGGTGAATGTTTTTTTAGCTAAAAACAAAGACAACAAAAAAAACCGTCGAGGTAAAAATGAATTCAAACACGCCCCACTCTATTTGCATAAACATGTAATGGATACCATGGATCGTTTTTTTTGTGTTCCATTTCACAAAAAATTTGAAGCGCGCGCAAATCTAAGTATCACCTTAATTCCAGCTGGACATTTATTAGGCGCAGCGGCTATTTTGTTAGAAATTCAGGAAGATGATAACCTTAAAAGAGTCGTTTTTTCGGGAGATATAGGCCGTTACAACTATCCTATTTTAGCCGATCCAGAAACTATTCCAGATGTTGATTACATGATCTGCGAATCAACCTATGGTGGCAGATTACACTCAAAAGATAAAACGGTAGAAGAAGTATTAATAGAAAATATCAAACACAGTTGCATCGATACACCAGGACGCTTAATTATTCCTGCATTTAGTATTGGCAGAACACAAGCATTGGTTTATAGCATCAATAAAATATTTGCGGCTAAAAAACTTCCGCCAATCAAAGTTTTTGTTGATAGCCCGCTGGGAATGGCAGGCACAGATATCTACCGCAAACACCATCATTTATTGAATGATAGCGCGCAAGCCTTTTACCAAAGCAATGGCGATCAATTTACTTTTGATTCTTTAGATTATATAGAGACCTTAAATGAAAGCAAGCAAATATCGGATTACTTCGAACCTTGCATTATTATTTCTTCTGCAGGTATGTTAGAAGGCGGTCGAATTCAAGATCATCTTTATTTTAATTTACAAAATTATTATTGCACTATTTTATTTATTGGCTATTGTGCTAAAGGAACTTTAGGCAGGAAATTACTCGATGGCATTCCCATGGTAAAAATATATGGCCGAGAACTCTATGTCTTTGCGAGTATCAAACAAACCGACCTCTTTAGCGCCCATGCCGATCAAGATGGCTTATTAAATTTTATCATGGCTACGCCGCCAAGTAAATTAAAAAAAGTATTTTTGGTGCATGGCGAAAAATCATCGATGCAGCAATTAGCAGCTATATTGAATGAAAAAGAATACCAAGTTTGTATTCCGCAAAAAGGAAAGCAATTTATTTTATAGACAAGCACATGAAAACATTTAAAAAATATTTCGAATTACCAACCAGTCCAGATCAAGTGTATTTAGCCCTTACCAACCCTATGACCATTCAGTTGTGGTCTGGTGCAGAAGCGCAAATGAGTACCGAAGAAGGCAGCGAATTCTCTCTTTTTGATGGAGATATTTGTGGTAAAAACTTGGAATTCGAAGAAAATAAAAAAATTGTTCAACATTGGTATTTCGAGGGCGAACCCGAAGAATCTATCGTGACTTTTAAATTACACCCAGGCAAAAGACCCGACTCCACTTCTATTGAACTCAGTCAAACTAATATTCCAGACGAAGCATTTGAAGACATGATAGATGGTTGGAATGATATTTATTTTGCATCATTGGAAGAATTTTTTGAAGAAGAAGCCTAATGGAAAGTCAAGCTAACAATCCATTACACGGCATTACACTTGCCCAAATACTCGAATTTTTAGTGGCCAATTATGGTTGGGAATATTTAGACGAAGCCATTCGCATCAATTGTTTTAAACACGACCCTAGTATAAAATCATCTTTAACCTTTTTGCGAAAAACACCTTGGGCAAGAGCCAAAGTTGAAGCGCTTTATTTGGAATTAAAAGGGAAGTAAAATAATATTACAAACTATGAACCACTAAGCCACAAGGCATTTTAGGTTCGAACCAAGTAGATTTAGGTGGCATTACTGATCCAGCATTCGAAACAGCCACCAACTCTTCGATAGAGGTTGGAAATAATATAAAAGCAGCAACACTTTCTCCGGCATCTATACTTTTGGTAATATCTTGTATTGGTACAATACCACCCACAAAAGAAATTCGAGGATCTCTTCTAGGATTGTCAATTCCCAAAATGGGATGTAATATTTGCGTTTGCAAAATACTCACATCTAATAAATCAATGGGCTCTGTAAGTGTTGTATTTAGTCGCTTTGGAGTTATTTTATACCAAGTATGATCGAGGTATAATTTAAACTCACGAGCCTGCATCGGCTTTGCTGCATCGCTTAATATTATCTCAAAATTTTCAGCAAGTTTAGCTAGAAATTCGCTGTTACTTAAGCCATTTAAATCTTTCAAGACACGTTGAAACTCAAAAATTTGTAACTCTTCAAAACTAAAATAGATGGTACTAAAGAAATTATATTCTTCTCGGCCATGGTGTTTGAAATTATTTTTTCGTTTTTGTGTGCCTGCAAGTGCAGCAGCAGCGGCACGATGGTGACCATCGGCAATATAAGTAGCCTCAAATTTTTTGAATTCAGAAATTAATTCTTGATTAGTTTGCACTGAATCGATACGCCATAATTGATGTTGCTGATCGTTGGCATGGTAATCAAAATCGGGCGAGTTTGCCATTACCTGATTCAATATTTCTTTAATTTTTGAACTTCCTTGGTAAGTCACTAAAACGGGATTAGCATCGATTCCCGTATTATCTAAATATTCAATTAAATCTTTTTCTCTTTCGGTACGGGTAAGCTCGTGCTTTTTTAAGAAATTATTTAAGTAATCGTCTATTGAGGTTAAACACCAAATACCTTGCTGCCATTGGCCCCTATTGAATGTGCGATAAGCATAAATACTATCCGATGCATCACTTTGCAATACACCATCTTCCAAAAATTCATCAAAAAACTCTTTTGCTTTTTTGAATACAATTTCTTCTCTTGAACCTTGCTGAAAAGGATTAGCAATTAAGGGTTCTATGGTATGTAAAAATGAGATAGGATTATTTTCTAAAATTTGTTTGGCAGCTGGCGTATAAAAAGTATCAAAAGGTTTAGCAACCACTTGTGCTACTAAATCTTTTCGGGGTCTAATACCTTTGAATGCTTTTATATTTGCCATTATTATTTCTTAAAAAAATCAATAATCAAACTCGCTAACTCCACACCAATGCGCTCTTGCGCTTCGTTGGTTGCAGCGCCAATATGAGGCGTTAAAGAAATTTTAGGATGATGTAAAATTGCGGTAGATGGTGTTGGTTCGTTATCAAAAACATCTAATCCAGCAAATGCTATTTGTTGATTATCTAATGCTGCTAATAAAGCCGTTTCATCAATCACCCCACCCCTTGCACAATTCACAATAGCCGCGCCTTTTTTCATCATGGCAAATTCAGCAGCACCTATTACGGGCTTACCATCTATTGCTGGCACATGTAAAGTAATAAAATCGGCTCTTTGAAGTAATAAGGATTTACTAGCTATTTGAACTGTTAATGGTAAAGTAATGTCACCAGAAAAACGCATTTCTACGGTAGGATTAAATTCAAATAAATCGTAAGCAAGCACATCCATGCCTAAACCAAATGCAATTTTAGCCACTTCTCTTCCAATGCGACCAAAACCTAAAATGCCAATGGTTTTACCTTTTAATTCGAGGCCTTTTGCATATTGTTTTTTCAAATCATTGAATTGAGAATCTCCATGCAAAGGCATAGCCCTGTTGGCTTGCGCTAAAAAACGAACACCCGAAAATAGATGAGCGAAAACTAATTCTGCAACAGAAATTGAAGATGCCGCTGGTGTATTAATAACTGTTTTCCCTACAGATTTTGCGTAGTCTACATCTATATTATCCATCCCTACACCACCTCTACCAATTAATTTTAAATGAGGACAAGCATCAATTAATTCTTTACGAATTTTGGTTGCCGAACGAACCGTAACGGCATCGTATTGATTTAATTTTGAAAGCAATTGATCTTGTGGAATTGTCTCTGTATCTACTGTAAAACCAGCATCTTCGAGCATTTTTTTACCAATTGGATCAATCCCATCATTCGCTAATATTTTCATCTTCTTATTTTTTTAAAGCTTCAAAATTTTTCATGGTATCTACTAAAACTTGAACGCTAGCTAATGGCAATGCATTATACATAGATGCCCTAAATCCACCCACACTTCGATGTCCTTTTAAACCAACACATCCAACCGCTTCGGCCATTTGTAAAAATTCTTTTTCATAAGATGCATCATTCATTACAAAACAAATATTCATTTTAGAACGATCTTCTATTGCGCAAGTACCTTTAAACATAGCGTTACGGTCAATCTCGGAATAAAGTAAATTGGCTTTCTCCACATTTCTTCTTTCCATTTCTTTTACCCCACCTTGTTTTTTTAACCAACGTAAATTTAACATGGCCACATAAATGGCAAATACTGGAGGCGTATTGTACATCGATCCACCTTCAATATGAATGCGATAATCGAGCATCGAAGTTATTTTTCTGTTAACTTTTCCTAAAATTTCTGATTTTAAAATGACAACGGTATTTCCTGCAGGCCCAATGTTTTTCTGTGCTCCAGCATATATTAAATCAAAATCTGCTACATTAATTTCCCTACTTAAAATATCAGAAGACATATCACACACCATACTAACTGGTGATTTAGGAAAGGATTGCATTTGCGTTCCGTAAATAGTATTATTAGAGGTACAATGAAAATACTTTGCATCTGCTGGAATTTGATAATCTTTTGGAATGAAGGTATAGTTAGCCTCTTTAGAAGATGCTACTACATTTACATTCCCAAAAAGTTTAGCTTCTTTCCATGCTTTGTTGGCCCAAACACCCGTATCTAAATAAGCTGCCGACTCTTCTTCGTTTAATAAATTCATGGGCAACATACCAAATTGCAAACTAGCACCACCTTGTACAAAAATTACTTCGTA
>CAIMAP010000014.1 GCA_903838995.1 uncultured bacterium
GTAAAAAAATTGCGCCCATACAATTTCGGTCACTCTATAATTTACATCATGACCAATAAAATCCATTAATTCAAATGGACCCATTTTAAATCCGCCAAATTCTTTCATTGCCCAATCGATGGTGGCAATGTCTGCAATATTTTCTTCCATGATGCGAATCGCTTCGCCATAGTATGGTCTGGCAATTCTATTGACAATAAAGCCTGGCGTGTCTTTGCAGACAACAGCTGTTTTACCAATAAAATTAATAAATGAACTCGCATCTAAAATAGTATCGGCTGCAGTTTGTATAGCGGGCACAATTTCTACCAAAGGCATAATGGTCGCTGGATTGAAAAAATGTAATCCAATTACTCTTTCCGGAAATTGACAAGCTGAAGCAATAGAAGCAATAGAAAGCGAAGAAGTATTGGTCGCTAATACGCAATCTTTTCTAACAATTTTTTCTAACTCTGCAAATACTTGTTTTTTAATTTGTAAATCTTCTACAATGGCTTCGATAATTAAATCGCATGCATCTAAAGATTTAAAATTATTTTGAAAAGTAATTTTACTTTCGATTGCCGTCGCTTCAACTGCAGATATTTTATTTTTAATGACTAATTTTTCGAGCGACTCTTTGAAATTATCTTTGGCTACATTAATGGCAACAGGATTTGAATCGTAGATATACACTTCTAATCCTGCAGTGGCAATTACTTGCGCAATGCCTGTTCCCATTGCCCCCGAACCAATTACTCCAATTACTTTAATCATATCAAATTTATTTACCAATGAAATTTGCTTTTCTTTTTTCTAAAAAGGCATTAATGCCCTCTTTATTATCAAAAGTATTTGCTGCTTGTAATTGCAACAACTCTTCTGTTTTTAATTGCTCTGTTAAACTTGCATGCATTGAAGCATTGAGCGCACGCTTTGTTAAACCAAGTCCTTTAGTAGGCATTTGTGCTAATTTATTTGCCAAGTTGGAAACTTCCTGAACAAAAGTTTCGGCAGGATAACAAGCATAAATCATTCCCATTTCAACTGCTTTTTGTGCAGGTACTTTATCTGCTAAAAATAACAGTGCTGTTGCTCTTTGCATTCCAATAAGCCTTGGTAAAAAATAAGTGCCCCCGGTATCTGGTATCAAACCAATATTCGAGAACGACTGAATAAACGAAGCGTTTTCTGCTGCAATAACTAGATCGCATGCCAATGCTAAATTGGCTCCGGCACCGGCTGCAACACCATTCACAGCAGCAATTACAGGCTTTTCTATATTCCTTATTTTAAGTACAATTGGATTATAATGTTCCCTTACTATTTGATCTATGGGTGGCGCATCTGCTGCAATGGCTTCTGCTAAATCTTGTCCTGCACAAAAAGCTCTTCCAGCACCACTGAGTACAATTACCCTCACGCTTTCATTGCTTTCGCAATCATCTAAAACCGCTTGTAATTCTAAAGCCATTTGACGGTTAAAAGAATTCAAGACAGCCGATCTATTGAGTTCAATGGTAGCCACACCATTTAAAATTGAAAAATTAATATGTTCCATTTTTTAAATACATTTAAAATAATCGAATGCTTCTAAACAATCGTTACACTTCATTAAAGATTTACATGCTGTGGAGCCAAACTCGCTGATTAATTTGGTGTTCACACTATTACATTGCGGGCAAGCTACTGCTGTTGGTGCATCTGAAATTAAAGCACCAATCCTTTGTTTTGTATGTGCTTGAGGAGGTGCAATGCCGTAAGTTTTTAATTTTGATTTTGTTTCATCGCTCATCCAATCGGTAGTCCAAGCTGGATGGTATTGCCTATTTATTTTAAAATCTGTGATTCCTTCATTGCGAAGACTTTGGTCTATATCCATTTCCATCATGCGCATAGCCGGACAACCCGAGTAAGTTGGTGTAATGGTAATTTGCAATTGGGTATCTACCCACTCTACCCCACGCACCACGCCAAGTTCAACCAAACTAATGACAGGAATTTCTGGATCTGGAATTTCGTTTAAAATATCCCAAATAAAAGACACCTCTTTAGCATGAAGCATTTTTACCATTTCACGCCAGGAAAAGAACGGTGAACTGATTGCATTTCGGCTAATAAAAAACCTAAGTGCTCGGTATGAACGCCTTTTTTCCCGCCGCTTTGCATAAAAATACCCGTTGGAATTTCCATTCCTGCAGTTTGCATAATTTCTGCTATGTGACTATTAAATTGGCTTTTAATTAATTGGGCGTCTACCGCAATGCCTTGCGCTACAAGGTCTAATTCTGCAGCATCTTGCTCAAATAACTCGGCTACATAAAACCATAAATTAGCGAATGCATTTTTTAATCGCGTATTGCTTTCGGGCGTACCATCACCTAGTCTGATGATCCAATTTCCGGAATGTCTGAGGTGATAAGTTGATTCTTTGATTGTTTTAGCTGCAATGGCTGCAAGTGTTTGGTCATTGCTATTTTGTAATGCTTGCTGAAAAAAATAATCATAGGTATCAAACAAAAATTGTCTACACATGATATAAGCAAAATCGGTATTGGGTTGCTCTACTAATAATACATTTTTGAATGCTCTTTCTGATCGAAGAAAAACCAAATCGTCTTCTGTTTTATTTGCTCCTTCGATTGCTGCAGCATAGATATATAAAGAATTTGCAGCACCAATTAAATCGAGTGCAATATTCGAACAAGCAATGTCTTCTTCTAGAAAAGGACCTTTGCTAGTTTGCTCAGACAATCGATGTCCTAAAATCAATTGGTTATCGGCAATCTTTAAAATATATTGAAACAATGATGATTGGCTATTCATAAAATTACATATGTGTGATACCTTCTGGTACAGAATAAAAAGTTGGATGACGATAAACTTTATCGTTCGATGGTTCAAAGAATGAACCAATGTCTTCTGGTGAGGAGGCTACAATTGCCGATGCCGGCACTACCCATAAATTGGTGCCTTCGCTTCTTCGGCAATATAAATCTCTTGCATTTTGCAAAGCCATTTCGTTGTCGTGTGCATGAACAGAACCTGCATGCTTGTGCGGTTGACCTGGTTTACTTTGAATAAACACTTCCCATAATATTCCTTGTGAATCGTTCATAATTTAAGCAGCTTTAGTTTTATTGTTTTTTTCAGCATGTGCATTTGCCGCCTCGCGAACCCATGCGCCTTCTTCATGTGATTTAATTTTTGCTGCAATTCTTGCTTTGTTGCATGGGCCATTTCCTTTCACTACTGTCCAAAATTCATCCCAATTAATTTCACCAAAATCGTATCCGTTTTTAGCCTCATTCCATTTGATCGCTTTATCTGGAACTACTAATCCAATTTTCTCTACTTGCGACACGGTTTGGTTTACAAATCGTTGACGCAATTGATCGTTGGTTTCTCTTTTTATTTTCCATTTAATAGCTTGTTCAGAATTTGGAGACTCTTCGTCGCGTGGACCAAACATCATGAGCGAAGGCCACCACCATCTGTTGAGTGCATCTTGCGCCATTTCTTTTTGTTCCGCAGATCCTGAAGCAAGCACATTCATGATTTCATAACCTTGTCTTTGATGAAAACTTTCTTCTTTGCAAATCCTTACCATGGCGCGCGCGTATGGACCATAAGAAGTTCTTTGCAACATTACTTGATTCATAATAGCAGCGCCATCTACTAACCATCCTATTGCGCCCATATCTGCCCAGGTTAATGTTGGGTAATTAAAAATACTTGAATATTTTGCTGCTCCGGTATGTAATTGATCGAGCATTTCTTCTCTACTTATTCCCATCGATTCTGCTGCAGAATATAAATACAATCCGTGCCCCGCTTCATCTTGAACTTTCGCCAACAACACCATTTTTCTTCGCATACTTGGTGCACGCGTAATCCAGTTTCCTTCTGGCTGCATCCCAATAATTTCGGAATGAGCATGTTGAGAAATTTGACGGATTAAATGTTTGCGGTATTGTGCTGGCATCCAATCTTTGGGTTCAATCATTTCATTTTTAGCAAGTTTTGCCTCAAAATTTTCGATTAATTGATTTTCATCTAATTTTAAGCTATTCATAGAATCGGTTATTACTATACAAATTTAACATTTTTTGGGTAATCAAAGCATCCTTTTGGGTTGCTAAAAGCAAACAAAAAAGCGGATTTATTGTTCTATAAAGGATCTTATTTCTATTTTAGCGGCAAATTAAACCAAATGGCAAAATTCCACACACTCACAATCAAGGATATCCGTAAAGAAACCGCCGATTGTGTCAGCATTTCATTCCAAATTCCAGCAGCTTTACAGCAAGAATATAACTATATACAGGGTCAATATGTGACTTTAAAATTAACAGTTGATGGGGAAGAAATTAGACGCTCCTATTCTTTGTGCAGCAGCCCGGTTGCTGATACGGAATTAAGAATTGCTGCCAAAAAAGTTTATCAAGGTAAAGGCTCCACTTATTTAAATGATATAGCAAAAGTAGGCGACCCAATAGAAGTGATGACCCCTATGGGAAGTTTCTATTGTGAATTAGCTGCAACTAATAAAAGAAACTTTGTTCTTTTTGCAGGTGGTAGTGGAATTACACCAATGTATTCTATCATCAAAACGGTTTTAAAACAAGAACCCAATAGCAATATCACTTTGTTTTATGCCAATCAAACTGAAGCGGCAAGCATCTTTCAAGAAGGCTTAAACAATTTAGCAGCACAACATCCACAATTAAAAGTAATCGCAATTTTAGATCAACCAGTTGCTACAATTCCAGTATTACATCAAGGAATTATGACTACAGAAAAAGTTGCTGCACTTATCGAAAACTACGTTGGTTTAAATGAGGATAATGAGTATTTTATTTGTGGTCCAGCACCCATGATGAAAAATGTAGAAGAAACATTATTATCTCTTCATATTCAAAAAAATAAAATTCATTTAGAATATTTTACGGCAGTATTAGAAGCCGTAAACAATGCTATTGCAGCTGAAGAAACTAATACAAATATAACTGCGAAAGTGACTATTATTTTAGATGGAAAGGAAACAACAATAGATTTAAATAGCAAGGGCAATACTATTTTAGATGCGGCAATTGAAGCAGATTTAGACGTGCCATTTGCTTGCAAAGGCGCAGTATGCTGTACTTGTAGAGCTAAGTTGGTAGAAGGTAAAGTTATGATGGATGCTAATTTTGCATTAACAGAAGAAGAAGTGGCTGATGGATTTATTTTAACATGTCAATCACATCCAATTACCGAAAAAGTAGTGATTGATTATGATGTTTAAAAAATTACGATGAAAAAAAATATCATCATTACAGGTGCCAGCAATGGTATTGGATTTGAAACTGCACTCGAATTAGCTAAAGACGAAAATAATATTATTATTGCTATTGGTCGCTCTTTAGAAAACCTCAAAAGATTACATACCATTGCCAAACAACTTAATCCGGCAGCACAAATTTTACCTGTACAATTTGATATTTTTAGTGGCGATTATGAGCAAGGTTTAATTCCCTTTTTAACGCAAAAAGTTGGTAAAATAAATATCTTAATAAACAATGCCGGCACTTTAATTAATAAGCCTTTTATGCAGCAAAGTGCCGAAGATTGGTATGCCATGTTTGAATCCAATGTGTTGGGTCATGTTAAAATGATTCAAGCCATTGTACCCTTTATGGAAAAAGATGCGCATATTCTTAACATAGGCAGTATGAGTGGCTTTCAAGGTTCCGAGAAGTTTGCCGGACTCAGTGCCTATGGCGCTAGCAAATCTGCGTTACACAGTCTAACAGAAAGTTTAGCAATTGAATTAAAAGAAAATGATATTCATGTAAATGCGCTTGCATTGGGTTCTGTGCAAACTGATATGTTGGAAAAGTCTATGCCAGGCACAACTGCTGGAGCAATGGCTTTTGAAATGGGAAAATACATTGCAGATTTTGCTTTGCAGGCTGGCAAATTAATGAACGGAAAAATTATTCCAGTTGCATTAACGACCGTTTAATTTTCATTTGCAACCATTATTTTCCAAGCATTTAGTAGTTCATCTGCATCTGTTAAACGACTAATTTCTTGCTGTAAACTTGCGGTATCTTTTATTTGTAATGTTTTCATTTCTGCTTCAGAAAGCGTTGGCACATGTTCTACATTTCCTAACTTTCCTAATTGATTGCCTGTTAAAAAATGGGCGTTTCTGAAAATAGCTGGAATGGCATCAACCCCTACACCCTTTGTAGTTAAGGGCTTTGCGACTTTAAACAAACTGTCTTGCGTAATCTTCGAATACCAATCTCCGCCTAAACGCGCTACTTGTTCCATTTTTAGCGGATCAATTTTACCTTCTGCATCTAAAATATTTTCTGAAATATGAATTTTTATAATTTCTGCAATCACTAAGTTGCCTGCACCTGGTCCATCACCTAAAGCTATAACTTCTTTGACTTTGCATTCCATTTGAACAGGTGATTCTTTTACCCTTGGCGGTTTTACTAAATCCGAAGGCAAGGCTGTAAAGCCCGCTTTGGTAAACTCATTCACGCCTTTTGGGTAATCGGTACTAGCCAAAGACATTTGTTGAACCATGTCATAATTCACCATATTGATGACGCATTCTTTAATGGCTAATACATTTTCTAAAGTATGTTTTGATGTATTATCGCGCACCCTTTTTGCCGGAGAAAAAATAACAATGGGTGGATTTGCACTAAACATATTGAAAAAAGAAAATGGACTTAAATTAATGTTTCCTGCTTCATCAATAGTACTCACAAAGGCTATAGGCCTTGGTGCTATTGCGTTTTGCAGTATCATCTGCGTTTGCGTTGGACTTAAATCTGCTAATAAATGAGAAATCATGGGCTTATTTTTTCAATTTTAAAATAGAAAAATCGCTATCTGCTTTTCTAATGGTATTACTTAACATACCTAGGCCTGCAATTTCCATTTCTACTACATCTCCATCTTGCAACCATTGTGTTTGTGCGTTGGGATCGTTTAATAATTTAGTACCATTTAATTCTAAAAAGCAACCTGTTCCAACTGTTCCAGAACCAATTACATCGCCAGGTAAAATATCTACACCATAAGCACAACGCTCTATAATTTCTGCAAAGGTCCAATCCATATCGGCTACATTACCTTGCGAAACTTCTTGACCATTTACCCAGCATTTCATACTTAAATTATAATTGTTTCCAACATGTCCTGCTTTAGCAGGAACAAGGTGTTGCGCTAATTCATCTGGTGTAACCAACCATGGCCCAATCACTGTTGAAAAATCTTTCCCTTTAGCAGGTCCTAAATTCAATAGCATTTCTTCCATTTGTAAAGTTCTTGCACTCATGTCGTTCATGATCATAAATCCAGCAATATATTCGTCTGCTTCTTTTGCTAAAATATTTCTACCTTTTTTACCAATTACGATGGCAATTTCTAACTCAAAATCTAATTTTTGAAAATGATCTGGCATACAAACTATTTCGCCTGGCCCTTGAATGGCATTATGGTTAGTAAAATAAAAAATTGGATATTGATCAAATTCTGGGATCATGGGAACGCCTCTGTTTCTGCGAGCTGCAGCCACATGTTGACGAAAAGCATAACCATCTCTGCAAGAAGTTGGATTAGGAACTGGCGCAAGTAATTCAAAAAAAACTTCTTCTTTAGCAGCTAATTGCCCAGCTAAAATTTGTGCATTAATTACTTTTGCTCTTTCCATTAATTCTACACCACCTGCTAAAAATTCGCTCATGGTATGTGGAATTAATTTATCACATGAATGTAAATTATATATATGGCCTTTTACAAAAACGCCTAATTGTACTATTCCTTCTGTTTGATATGATACCAGTTCCATGTCTTATCGTTTAATTATATTCAAATCTATAAAAAAAGGAGCATTTTGCCTTATAAAAGGGAATATTTTA
>CAIMAP010000015.1 GCA_903838995.1 uncultured bacterium
CGATCTGTTCATTAATTCGTAAGAATTGTATACTTTCATTTCGGCGATAACAGAATTAGCTTCCTTGTTTGAGTATTGTACATCATTTACAAACGGGTCTTCGTAAAATCGTTGTAAGTTTTTTTCACCTTCAATTAGAATTTTCAATTGTAATGGCTCCTCATTGTTTATTTGAAAAATGCCAATACTATGTTTGAAATATTCTTTTAAACTAAAATTGGGTTGGTTTTGGTATTCGCCATCAAGCAGGTAGATTTTCTCCACCTTTGACAATTTATATATTTTCGGATTTTTTTTATCAGCTATAGAGTGGTCTCTTGCAATAAAGTACCAATTATTGTTGTGTTTTTTGAAACCCAAGGGCGACAAAGTCTTTAGCTTAGTTTCTTCATTAAAATTTTGATAACTTATCCTTATTGCTTGTTTAGTAGTGATGGCCGAAAATATTTCATTAAAAAATATTTTATTTTCGGGATCATCTTTACCTAAAATAATGCTTTTATAATGCTTTTTTGAAATATCGGCTTCGGTAATTTCTAAATCGGTTGTTTCGTAATTGCAAATGGCTTCAATAATAGCTTTAGTTTTATCAAATACAGGCTGTTCCAAATCATCTTTAATTAGCTTTAACAATAGCCTTAAATGATTGCTACTGTCTTTATCGATTGAGTAGTTTAAAATACTTTGTCTATGGTCTTCGTAATGCCACTTTCTTCTAGTTTTATCATTAACTATTTGGATTTTATCTTTAAAAATTGAATTTAGGGTATTGATATCCCTATAGGTGGTATCTCTTTCAAATGATATATCACATCTGTATTTAACCTCATCTCTTATTTCTGGTTCAGAATATTTATATGGATATCTTCTAAAAAGCTCATCCATAGCTATCCATCTTCTTAATTGATTGATATCGCTTGATTTTAACTCCATAATATCTTTTTTTAACAAATATAATAGTTTTATTTTTTTGTATGCTGAAAAAATACAAAAAATACATAATCTTGCATATGATTTCTACCAAAAAATATTATTTATCAACACAAATGTCCCTATTGTTCTCTAATAGCCATTGTGGATAATATATATTTCAATAAATACAATTTCTTCATTTTATTTATAAAAACCAACCGCCATATGTCAAAAATGCTACCACTTATTCTTCAAGTTCATGCGCAAACCAAAAACGCTAAAAGTGTTCCACTTGCGCTGGCTAATTGTCAAACAGAGTTAAAAAAGCTTAAAAAACTAATTGCATTAGATTTAACGCTTACCGAAGTGATGATGTTTAGCTTATTAGTGTATAATTCTATCGAAGAAAACACTAATCATACGGTAAACGAATTTTCAAAGCATTTCTCTTGTAAGCGAGTTGACGTATTAGCTATTTTGCCAATATTCGAGAAGCTACATAAAAGTCGTTTGGTGCAAAAAAATACAATTAGGAATGCTGAAACGCCTAAGCTTAGTGAGATATCTTATTATGTAGAATACAAGATGATCAATGCGATCAATGAAGACAAAATATTTTCAAACGAAAAAAAATTACCTAAGGTAAATTCTGTTCAAGCATTTCTTACTAAATCTGAGAAGCTTTTTAGGGATAAAGATTATGAAACTATTTCGCCAGAAACTTTTATAAATAAGTTTATTGAGCTATTTACTGCCAATAGACACATTTATATTGTGCAGATGATTGAAGATTTATATAAATCAGAAAACTTTTCCTTAGATGAATCCGATAATTTTACCGAAGATGTGGAGGGAAATAATAAGCTTAGATTCAAACCCATTAATCAATATTTATTGGTTGTAAGAATAATGCTAAACGCAATGAACAGCGAATTTTCATTTATGGTGAATGAAATATTTAATTCATTTGCAGATCCAATGGACGCATTTTTTGACGAGGATTATTTACTTAACGGCGATCATCCTTTGGTAACAAAGCAGCTGTTAATTAAAAAACAAGGTGGTGGTGTAATTGGCGATGAAAGTTTTGAGTTTGACAATCAAATACTCAGCCATTTTGGTGGAACTGAAGCGGGCGATTTAATTAAAACAGCAAATAACAGTTTACTGATTAAGCCAGAAGAGATTGCCGAAAAAGAGCTGTATTTTAATACCGATACGGATAAAAAATTAAATCAATTAAAAGGTATTATTGATCAATCTAATTTCAAGGAAATTTCTAAGAGACTTAAATTAAATTTTAAAACAAATTCCGGAATTTGCATTCGTTTAGAGGGTCCTCCAGGTTGTGGGAAAACCGAGTTCGCTATGCAAATTGCTAGAATTACAGGGCGCCCAGTTTATAAGATTGATTTATCAGAACAACAGTCTATGTATTTTGGACAATCGGAGCGCAATATTAAAAAGTTGTTCAAGCAATACAAAACATTTTGTTTGTTTAGTAAGGTAACACCTATAATGCTCTGGAACGAAAGCGACGCGGTATTCTCTAAGCGTATCAAAGTTGAAAAAACAATTGACCAAAGTAGCAATGCAGTTCAAAATATTATTCTAGATGAACTTGATAGTTTTGATGGTATACTTATTGCCACTACAAATATGGTCGACAATTTCGATCCTGCTTTTGAACGTCGTTTTTTAATGAAGATACAATTTGATAAACCAGGTGTAGCGGTGCAACAACAAATATGGAAAAGTAAAATCAACGATTTAGAAGACGAAATGGCTTTTAACTTAGCTAGCTCTTATGCTTTAAGCCCAGCACAAATAGAGAATGTAGCCAAAAAGGTAATGTTTAATGAGTTGCTTAATGAACCAGTAAATAAGCAAGTGATCAATCTTTTTTGTGAAGAAGAACTGGGTAATAAAACCAAAAAATCGGTAGGGTTTAATTTGTTAAAAATGTAAATTATAAAATATGTTAGTACATAAAAAGTTACCAAAATCAATTTATAAAGAAAGAGCAGAAGCAGAACTCTATCGTTATTATGCAGAAATAGCCTTGTTAAATATTGTAGATAATAGAATGGCTCAACTCGACTATTTTTGGAAGAAAATTTATGAAACAAGTAGAATTTATGCTACTTATTTAACGAATGAAACTTGGCCTGTGTTTCAGGAAATTAATACATCGGAGGTTTATAGCGTGCAGTCTTTAAATTACATCAATAAGCATTTTCGTTATTATTATGCTTTCGATTTAAAAGTGATGATGATGAATACAATATCTTCTGATCTTGGAAATCTTGTGAATGGAGAAAATAGAGATTTTGTAGATATATCTTTAGATGTAATTTGTAAGTCCGTTTTTTTAACAAATAAAACAATAGCAGAAGAAGGCTTCCCAGAAACTAGATCTAGTACTTGGGATTTTGCTACAACCATTGCGCACAAAATAGCAGATACTATAGAGCTAAAACACAAAGACGCTAATTTTTTTCAACTGGTAAGTCCATTTGAATTTTATTTAAAGCCAAACACATTGAGTTTATTACAAAGGTTTTATTCGGAAAATAGATTATAAAAATGAAAACATTAATTATACATCCAGCAGATGCTAGTACGGATTTTTTAAAGCCTATTTATGCGCATATTCCAAAGGAAGATTGTACATTGGTTACAGGAGGCATAACAAAAGCGGAAGTAGCCGATTTAATACAAAGTCATCAACAAATTATATTATGTGGACATGGATCGCCCGATGGCTTGTTTGCTATAGCGCAATTTAAAAACACCACCTATACCGATTTTATCATTGATGAAGAAATGGTCGGACTATTAAAACAAAATAAAAAAGTAATTGCCATCTGGTGTTTTGCTTCTGATTTTATCAAAAGGCATCAGATTTCAAATACTTTTTGCTCGGGGATGTTTTGCTCGGAAATGATTGAAGCTATTATGTTTGAGCCCACACCTGTTGAAGAATTTCAAATTACAGAAAGCAACGATTGTTTTGCTAAAGAACTTGGTTTAAATATATATTTATCAGTTGATGACATTCATGCAAAGTTACAATCGGGTTTATATGCAGCTTTAGCCGATACCAATGCCATTGCTAAATATAATATGATACGATTACATTTTTTGTTACAATAATTGTTTAATTTTTTTAAAATAAATAACATATGACATATTTATCAAAATCGGAATTCAAATTAGCAATGAGTTGCCCAACTAAATTAGCATACAAAAAAGCGGGTTTAAAGAGTTCAACAGAATTCGATCCTTACATGAACTACCTTTCTGATGGTGGATACATGGTTGGGAAAATGGCGCAATTGTATTATCCAGAAGGAATAGAGATAAAGGGAAACACAGAACAATGTTTAGCACAAACTGCCGAAGAATTATTAAAAGATAAGGTGGTTTTGTTCGAACCAGCTATTCAGGTTAATAACAAATTAGTTCGAATAGATATTTTAGTAAAAAACGGAAATCACTTTCAGCTAATTGAAGTAAAGTCAAAATCGTATAGTAGCGAAGAGCATGAAGAAAAGGGGGATGCGTATTTTAAAGCAACTAATTGGAAAAGCTATTTAG
>CAIMAP010000016.1 GCA_903838995.1 uncultured bacterium
GTCCTTTGTACACTATTTTAGGTTTGAACAGTAATTCAAAAAAGTAGCAAAATTTTAGTTGAAAATAGCTAAATAAAAAAGGAGCCACAATTACGATGGCTCCTTTTTTATTACTTAATCTAAGTTTAAGAAACTAAAGCTACCTCATCACTTGCGGCCTTCCATAATTGATACCCACCCGATAGGTTTTGTACTTGCTCATAGCCATTCTGTAAAAGTATTCGTTGTGCTAAGTACCCTCTGAGACCTGCCTCGCAATAAATATAAATTCTTTTATTTTTCGAAATCTCTCCTAATCTATCTCTAATCTCATCAATAGGAATATTGATTGCATTGGGTATTTTTCCATTTTCAAATTCAGCTGCACTTCTTACATCAATTAATAAATCGTCAGGGGTTATAGTAGGTAGCTCATTCCAATAAAAAATACGTAATCTATCTAATATAATATTTTCAGCTACAAAACCAGCCATATTTACAGGATCTTTTGCTGAAGAATAAGGAGGTGCATAAGCATGTTCAAATTCAACCATTTCATCAATGGTGCCTTTTCTTTTAATGATAGACGATAAAATGTCTATCCTTTTATCTACTCCATCATAACCTGCAATTTGAGCACTCAATAACTGACCTGTTTTTGTCGAAAATGCAATTTGGATACTCATTTGTTTTGAACCAGGATAATAACTAGCATGAGATCCATTATGTGTTGTGGAAACCTTATGCTCGATATGGGCAGTGGTTAAATGTTTAGCCGCTGTTCCAGCAGTAGCAATGGTCATATCAAACACTTTTACAATTGCTGTATTAATTGAGCCATGATAGCTTTGTACATTACCTAGCACTATATTATTAGCACAAATGCGACCTTGTTTATTGGCAGGACCTGCCAAATAAGTAATTAAGGCTTGATTCGTAATTGGATTAGTGAATTCAATCGCATCACCAACTGCATATATATCAGGGTTAGAGGTTTGCAAGAATTCATTTACCCATATGCCTCTAGTTTCTCCTATTTTAAGACCTGCCCCTACTGCTAATTTTGTATCTGGCTTTACTCCAATAGATAATATCACAACATCCGCATCTATCGATTCTCCAGATTTTAAATTGACTTTTAATTGGTTATCTACTTTCTCAAATCCTGTAACAGCTGTATTTAATCTTAGATCTACTCCTTTACTGCGGATATGTTGTTGTACAATGGCTGCAATAGGAAAATCTAATGGCGCTAATATTTGATTACCCATTTCGATGATACTCACTTCCAATCCTAATTCTTGCAAATTTTCGGCCATTTCTAATCCAATAAAACCAGCACCAATCACCACTGCTTTTTTAATAGCTCTATTACTAACATATGACTTAATGTAATCCGTATCATTCACATTTCTTAATGTGAATATCCCTTCACTCATAATTCCAGGTAAAGGCGGCCTCATAGGTTCAGCACCTGGGGACAAAACCAATTTATCATAAGTTTCACTATAAAGCTCTCCTGTTTTCTGATTTCTTGCATTAATGGTTTTAGTTGCTGCATTCACTTCTAATACCTCAGTTTGAACTCGAACATCAATCTTAAATCTTTGATTAAAAGAGGCAGCAGTTTGTACAAATAATTTATTTCTATCTGTGATTACATTTCCTATGTAATAAGGTAAGCCACAATTAGCATAAGAAATATACTCACCTTTTTCAAATAGTACGATTTCAGCATGCTCATCTAAGCGTCTTAACCTTGCTGCAGTGCTTGCTCCGCCTGCCACTGCGCCAACTATTATGTATTTCATTTTAATATTTTAGA
>CAIMAP010000017.1 GCA_903838995.1 uncultured bacterium
ATTAGCTGAAAAAATAGATACCATCCCCTATGAAATTTTAACAAGTATTTCGCAGCGTGTCAAAAGAATATATTATTATGAATAAATTATTGAAATTAATTTTAAACTATTTTTTTAAAGGTGTACTTATTTTAGTGCCTATTATTTTCAGTGTGTATGTTATTTATTATGTAATCAAAAGCATTGATGGTATTATAAACATTGGCATTCCGGGGGCGGGTATACTTATTGTATTAATGATCTTTACCATAGTAGGAGCCTTAGTTACCTCTTTTATTACCGAACCTATTTTTAATTATTTTGATCGATTATTAAATAGAATGCCATTTTTTAAAATGATGTATTCTTCTATCAGAGATTTATTAGAAGCATTTGTAGGCGAAGAAAAAAAATTCAACGAACCAGTAACGGTTACCGACGATTCGGGATTAAAACAAATTGGATTTTTAACACAAAGAGATTTATCTAATATTGGATTAGCAGGAGAAGTAGCGGTTTATTTTCCTTTCTCATATAGCTTTGCAGGCAGAGTGATGATTGTACCCAAAGATAAAGTAAAACCATTGGCCATGAAATCGTCTGATGCCATGAAGTTTGTGCTTTCTGGTGGTGTTACCGAGTTAGAATAGCTTTTCATGAATGCAATACAACTCCCAATTATTTGCATTATTGGTCCAACTGCTGTTGGTAAAACAAAAGTAGCCGTTGCATTAGCCAATGAGATAAACGCCGAAATTATCAGTGTAGATGCGCGCCAGGTTTACCAACAATTAAACATTGGAACCGGTAAAGATTTAGCAAGTTATGTAATAGCAGATAAAAAAATTCCTTACCATTTAATAGATATTATTGCAGCAAACGAACGCTACCATATCTATCAATTTCAACAAGATTTTTTTAAAGCAGTAGCCGATATACAATCAAGGGGAAAGCGTGTGATTGTTTGTGGGGGTACTGGATTATATTTAGAATCGGTTATTACACCTTTTGAATATACCGCAGTACCAATAAACGAAAGCCTTAGAGCCGATTTGCTGAATTTAGATTTACCCAATTTACAGCGTATTTTCGAACAAATTCCTGCTATTCCTTTTGCTAATTTTCAACCCGATTTAACCACTCAAAAAAGAAGCATACGCGCCATAGAAATTAAAACCTATTTGCAAAATAATTTAGTTCCGAGTACTAATTTTCCGAAATTAAATTATGCCGTTTTCGCATTAAATGTGCCAGTAGTTATTCGAAATAAAAACATTGACCAAAGGCTACAAGTTAGGCTAGAAGAAGGTTTGCTTGATGAAGTGAAACAATTATTGGCAAATGGTGTATTGCCAGAACAATTAAATTATTTTGGTTTAGAATACAAATATTGTTTAACCTATTTACAAGGAAAGTTTGACCTGCCAACCTTACAATCGAAATTAAGTGTTGCCATTCATCAATACGCTAAAAGGCAATTAACTTATTTTAGGAAAATGGAAAAGGCTGGTATTGCTATTGATTGGGTTGATGCCCAAGACCAGCCAGTAGCTTATGTTTTAGCTGCAATGGAGGCAAAAAAATAACCTTCTGAAAGAGAAGGTTATTTTTTTAATTTTTGATCATTCGTAAGAAGGTGCCTAATCGTTTTTTGAGGTCATTTCGATTTACAATAAAATCGAGGAAACCATGTTCTAAAACAAACTCTGCAGTTTGAAAACCTTTTGGCAAATCTCGTTTAATAGTTTCTTTGATTACTCTTGGGCCTGCGAAGCCAATTAAAGCTCCAGGTTCAGAGATATTGATATCACCTAGCATCGCATACGAAGCGGTAACTCCGCCCGTTGTAGGGTCTGTACAAAGCGAAATATAGGGTAGTTTGTTTTGTGCTAATAAAGCCAGTTTTGCAGAAGTTTTAGCCATTTGCATTAAAGAGTAAGCGGCCTCCATCATTCTGGCACCACCAGATTTAGAAATAATCATGAAGGCATATTTATTGGCAATGCAATAATCAATCGCTCTACTAATTTTTTCACCGACTACAGATCCCATAGAGCCGCCAATAAAATTAAAGTCCATACAGCAAATCACTAAATCTTCGCCTTCCACTTTTCCATGTGCCGTTCTCATGGCATCTTTGAGCCCAGTTTTGGCAATGGTATCTTTTACTCTTTCTGGATATTTTTTGGTATCAATAAATTTTAGTGGATCGCCAGAAGTTAAGTTCTCATCTAATTCTACAAAATGATTATCATCAAAAATAATTTTGAAGTATTCTTTAGATCCAATTCTTAAATGGTAATTACAATGGGAGCAGAGGTAATTATTCGATTCTAAATCTGGAGTATATAATGGTTTTTTACATGAAGGACATTTATTCCAAACACCATCTGGCACATCTAACTTTTCTTCGGTAGATGTTAAAATTCCATCATTTTTTCTTTTAAACCAAGCCATAGTCAATTTCCTATTTTAATTATGCAATTGTAATATCATTGTTTAAATAAACATCTTGGATCGCATTTAAAATAGCTACCCCTTCGTTCATTGGACGCTGAAAAGCTTTTCTACCTAAAATCAATCCTTGTCCACCTGCTCTTTTATTAATAACTGCTGTGGTAACGGCTTCTGCTAAATCGGCAGCACCTTTAGACTCGCCACCCGAATTAATTAAACCAATGCGTCCCATATAGCAATTGGCTACTTGGTAACGACATAAGTCAATTGGGTTCATCGTAGACAATTCTGAATACATTTTAGGATGCGATTTTGCAAAATTAATGGCAGTAAATCCACCATTGTTCTCTGGTAATTTTTGTTTAATAATATCTGCTTGAATGGTTACGCCTAAGTGATTTGCTTGCGAAGTTAAATCGGCAGCAACATGGTAATCTACGCCATCTTTTTTGAAACCGTTATTTCTAGTATAGCACCACAATACCGTTGCCATGCCTAATTCGTGTGCACGCTCAAATGCTTTGGCTACTTCAATAATTTGACGATTAGATTCTGGGGCGCCAAAATAAATGGTTGCACCTACTGCAGTTGCACCTAAATTCCAAGCATCATCTACCGAACCAAACATAATTTGATCGTATTTATTAGGGTAGGTCATTAATTCGTTGTGGTTAATTTTAACCATCATTGGAATTTTATGTGCATATTTTCTGGCAACAGATGCCAACACTCCAAAGGTAGTAGCTACTGCATTACAGCCACCTTCTACCGCTAGTTCTATAATTTTATCTGGATCGAAATAAATAGGATTGGGTGCAAATGAAGCACCTGCCGTATGTTCTATGCCTTGATCGACTGGTAAAATAGATAAATAACCTGTTCCGCCTAATCGGCCGTGGTTATACATAGATCCTAAACTTCTCAAAACTTGAGGGTTACGGCTAGAGCCTACAAAAGAACGGTCTAAAAAGTCCATTCCGGGTAGGTGTAAGAGGTCTTTTGAAAATGTTTTTGATTCGTGTTTTAATAGGCTATCCGCCTCTGCACCAAGTAATTCTGTGATTTTGTCGATGGTCATTTGATCAAATTTAGGTTATGCAATATTACTCAATTTTAAGGTATTTTGAAAAACAAATTACGCCTTAATTTAATGGTTTGATAATTACAAAAAACGCCCAATCCGTTTTGAATATTAGAAAACAAGATCACCGGTTCTGCAAAAGGATCACCATCAGCATAATTATTTAATGTTTTATAGTAGTTATAATAATTAACATCCACTTTCATCAGTAAAATTTCAAAGCCAATGGTTTCGGAAATCTGACTATTGTCTTCAAATTTTATGGTAGCGCTTAAAGTTTGTCCATCCTTTCCCAAATCATCTTTTAAAGTAAAAGAGTTGTATTCCTCGATTGGCTCGAATGTGGTGTCTGGTATACTTGAATATTTAAAAATTCTATTGGCAGTTAATCGGTAATTATTTTTTTCACCAGCAATATCTTTCCAGGTTAATTTAAGATTATAAATTAATTGATTAGAAAAATCAGAAAATACGGTATCGACATTGATGTTAAATTCTTCAATAGACGGCATTTGATTACTCAAAGTGCGCATATCTGATTCCACCATTTTACCATCTTCGGTAACAATTTTTAAATGGTAATTTTTACCATGTACTATGTTAAATTGGTTGTTATTGAATTGGAAAGTACCAGAATTCAAATCATATGAAGGGCTATAACTAATGCTATCAGAGCTGATCGTTAATTTTACATTAGCTAATGAAATTGGCGGGTCTGTGCTAAATAATGGATCAGTTTGACTCAAGGAAATTTGATGTTCATTTTCTTTAGGAGATAAAAATCCGCCTACCACTAACTTCCTTTCAGTACTAGGAACTGTTACATTCGCATTCATTTCACAGCCACTATTTAGGAAAAGTACTCCTATTAATATGCTATATATTAAATTATTTTTTTTCATCAAAATTAAAATTTAAAGGTCCAAGAAAAGGAAGGTAATACAGGAAACAAGGATATTTTTTTTAATACATTTTGGGTGCCTGAAATATTCTTGCTTATATAGTAGAAATAAGGGTTTCGACGGTTATAAGCATTGTAAACAGAGAATTCAAATGTCCTTATTCCTTTTTTTAATTGCTTATGAAATTGTAAACCAAAATCAAATCGGTGATAGGCTTCCATTCGGAAATCGTTTTTTGCGCCATATTCTGTGGCATAAATACTTGACCAATTATTATTGCTAGTTGGGTTATGAGATGGTGCCTGAAAATCTCCTTTAGGTAAAGTAATGGCGTTGCCTGTTCCATATACCCAAGTAAATGAAAATGTTTTCCCTTCGTCAATTTCATAAATACCTACTACAGAAATATCATGTCTTCTATCATACCTTGCAAAGTACTTTTTACCAAAATTAATTTCATCAAATTGCAATTGAGTCCAAGATAGCGTATAGCCAATCCATCCGCTAAATTGGCCTTTGCGTCGTTGTAATAAAAATTCGGTGCCATAACTCCAACCTTGTCCTGACGTTAAATTATCATCCCAAACAATTTCATCGTTATCGCCAATCACATCAATATTTAGAAAAGAGGCGCCATCTTTATAGGCAACTATTCGGTCAGATTTTTTATAATAACTTTCTATGCTAAATGTGGCATTTTTATTTAAAATATCTTTTGCAATTCCTATGGCAAATTGATTGGCTAATTGTGGTTTTACTTTTGAGGTAGAAGGTACCCACAAATCTGTTGGCAAGCCAGTACCAGTCGAACTTAATAAATGAATGAATTGATTCATGCTAGCAAAAGATGCTTTTACCGATAAATCTTCTCTGATTAAATAACTAGCTGAAAACCTAGGTTCTAATGCGGAATAAGCTTTTCCTTGCACTATAAAATTTGCAAATCTTAATCCAACATTGGCTTTAAATCTTTCGCCAATTTTTAAATTATCTTCTACATATAATCCACTTTCCAAAGCATCAATGCTATTTACTTTATTGAGAACTAAATCACCAACGGTACTAGAGTTAACGGTAGTACCACTTGGTGTAAAACGATGTTGTTGCAAACTGATCCCCATTTTTAAAGTATGGTTAGGATGCAAAGCATAATCTAAATCATGTTTAATTGTAAAATCTCTTATGCCAGAAAAAAGTTTAATTTCAAAAAAATCGGCTTGGTTGGTTTCTTTTTCTTCAATATTGAATTGATAATTACTATAAATAATAGCGGTGTTTGCAAATAATCTATTATTGTATAAGTGGTTCCAGCGAAGCGTTCCAGTAACATTACCCCAATACAATCCGAATTTAGATTCTGAATTTGTATTTTCTTTGGCATAGGCATAAAATTTATCTCGGCCAAAATAACTACTGATATAAATTTTATCTTTATGGCTAATTTCATAGTTAAACTTTGCATTAAAGTCGTAAAAAAAGTAGCCGCCTTTATTATTACTTGTTTGAAAGGGAAGTGTAAGTGCATCAATATAGGTTCGTCTTCCAGAAATTAAAAATGAAGATTTATTTTTTATAATAGGCGCTTCGACTGTAAATCTAGAGGATAATAAACCAATGCCAACATCTGCTTTAGGTTCTTGTTTATTTCCATCTTTCATATTCATTTCTAAAACAGAGGAAAGTCTGCCGCCAAATCTTGCCGGAAATCCACCTTTATATAAATCAATACTTTTTAAAGCATCACCATTAAAAAGCGAGAAAAATCCAAATAAATGAAAGGCGTTGTAAACCGGTGCATCATCTAAAATTATTAAATTTTGATCGGGGCCGCCACCTCTCACATATAATCCGGCATTGCCTTCCGAACCTTTTTGCACACCCGGCATTAGTTGAATTGCTTTTAAAACATCTTTTTCGCCGAACAACATAGGAATTTGTTTGATCTGTTCAATTGGAATTCGAATGACGCTCATTTGTGGGTCGTCGGCAATTTTATCTATGCGATCGTCTGTAACAATAATTTCTTGAATAGCTGCGCCAGAAATCAAGTCCACATTAAGGTTGATGTCTTTTTTTAAGGCAATTCTAAAAACTTGTTTTTTGTAACCGACCATACTAAAAATCACATCGAGCGTATCGCTAGGAATATTGATGGCATAATAACCGTAATTATTGGTGGTAATTCCATTTTTGAGTTGAGGAATGTAAATTCCTGCGCCAATGAGTAATTCGCCCGAACTTTCTTCCTTTACATAGCCACTCAGGGTATAACTTTGTGCCAAAGATTGTATAGTTGTGCAGGCAAATAGAAGGATTGCCAAAATTAAATGGTGTTTTTTCATATTCATTTTTACAGATGGAAATTCTATAAATTTCGCTAAAATGCAGCTATTATTAATTAACTTTGGGTTAAAAATAACAATATTTTTAGATGTCTATTCAGATTCAACTTATCACTACTTCAGATATGCTTCAACAAGCATTTGACATTAGACGCGAAGTATTTGTTATCGAGCAAATGGTTTCGGAAACAGAAGAATACGACCAAGAGGATGTTTCGACCCATTTTATTGCATTATACGATGGTAAACCAATTGGTACCGCCAGATACAGATCTACTCCCAATGGTATCAAATTAGAACGATTCGCTATTTTAAAACCTTTCCGAAGTATGGGTGCGGGTTCGGCTATTTTGCAACATATCTTACAAGAATTATCGGCTTTTGAAGGTTTAATATATTTACATGCTCAGTTAACGGCCATGGGTTTATATAGTAAATTTGGTTTCGAAGCCATAGGTGAACAATTTGATGAAGCCGGAATTCAACATTATAAAATGACCTATCAAAAGGCTTAAATGATTTTAAAAAAATATCTTTTCGTGTTATTGCTTTTTTCGATTTTCTTTTTCGGATCAAAAGTTTATGCGCAAGATATCTATATTAAAGGAAGGGTAACCGATGCCAATACCAACGAAGCCATTCCATTTGCAAACATCAAACTTAAAGGGAATTTTGCAGGCATCAGCACCGATTTTGACGGGTATTATACCATTAAAACCAATGTCAGTATTGATTCTATCAATGCCAGTAGTTTAGGCTATCGTAGCAAAACCAAACGATTAAAAAACAAAACAAATCAAACCATTGATTTTCAATTAAGCGCAAATACTTTAGGCATTAAAGAAGTAGTTGTATTTGCAGGCATCAACCCTGCCATTGCGATCATTAAAAAAGCGCAAGATAATAGACCATTACATAATAAAAATAACAGCATTGGAATCGAATACAGTAGTTATACCAAAATCCAAGTGGATGTAGACAATGTTTCGCAGAAATTACGCAAACTAAAAATCCTAAGGCCTATTACTTCTTTATTTGATAGTTTAGAAATATCTGCTGGAGAAGAAGGCGATATTCATATGCCTGTTTTTTATACAGAAAATCTTTCAGATGTGTATTTTGAATATAAACCCATCACACGAAAAAAAGAAATCATCAAAGCCGCCAAAATCAATGCAGTGGGTATTCGTACGGGAATGGCTTCTTCTCAGCTAACAGGTAATACACTGCAAGATCATAATTTCAATGACAACCGCGTTGGTTTTTTGGGTAAGGATTTTTTATCACCCATTGCAGATAATGCTTTTGTGTTTTATCAATTTTATTTAGTGGATAGTGTTAATGTCAATGGCTCGAAATGTTATTTAATTAAGGTCAAGCCCAAGAACAACCAAGATTTATTATTTGTAGGTAATATTTGGATTGAAAGCAAAACCTTTGCTATAATACAACTGGATTTATCCATTCCTAAAACAGCCAATATCAATTTTATTGAACGCATTCTTATTCAACAAGAAATTACCATGATGCCTTCTGGTATTTGCATTCCAAGCAAAACAAGATTGGTATATGATTTCGCAGATTTGACTAAAAATTTTGTAGGTCTAATTGCAAAAATTAATAATACTAGTTATAATTTTAAAGAAGGCTTAGTTCATGATTCCAGCTTTTTTGAAAGACCAGTTGTTTTATCCGAAGACGCTTTAGTCAAAACGGATACTTTTTGGCAAGTCAATCGTCCAGAACAGTTAAGCAATACAGATCATTATGTTTACAATATGATAGATAGCATTAAGGCTATTCCTATCGTTCAGTTTGGGGTAAGTGCATTCTACACTACCTTTACAGGGCATTATACCATTGGCAAAA
The DNA here is from genome assembly GCA_903838995.1 of uncultured bacterium. GTDB lineage: Bacteria > Bacteroidota > Bacteroidia > Sphingobacteriales > Sphingobacteriaceae > CAIKLP01. Next base: position 8,631 of record CAIMAP010000017.1, read on the forward strand.
TAGATTATGGAAATGTATTGAATCTACTTTCTTATAATAATATTGAAGGTTATAAATATAGAATTGGAGCCCGTACTAATTTTGATTTTAGCGATCGTTTAATTTTTCGAACTTATTTAGCCTATGGTCAAAAAGACCAACGCTTCAAATATAATTTACAAGCAGAATATTTATTGTCTCGTAAACGATGGACAAAGCTTGGTTTAAATAGAAGAGTAGATATAGATCAAGTAGGTAACGACTATAAGTTTGATGATACCCAAACGTTTAATTCGGAGCAAAGTTTTTTATACAATGCTACTTCACAAATCAATCGTTTCGCTTTATTAACGCTTAAAAAGGAAAACAGAATTTGGTTGACTTCGGAGTATCAAAATGGATTAACGGGCCGTGTAACCCTTCAAAACATTGCTTATCATAATTATTTAAATCCCGAAACCGATTCTAGTTTTAATATTTTACAAAAGGATTTTACCAGCTCCGAAATTATTATAGAAGGTCGATACGCACACAATGAAATTAAAATTATTGACGACAATAAAAGGTATACCATTGAACGCTCGAGGTACCCCATTTTAATTGTTGGTTTAAAAATAGGGGTTAAAAATCTTTTGAATAGTGATTATAATTATACCAGTTTGTATTTCAACATCAATCATAAATTAAGATTAGGTGTGTTAGGTAATTCGCGTTATACCATAAGAGGTGGAAAGGTTTTTACACCTGTACCTTATAGTTTATTGGATGTTCCAAGAGGTAACCAAACGCCATTTTTTGCAGCGGCTACCTTTAACCTAATGAACTATTTTGAGTTCATCAATGATCAATATTTATCCATAGATTATTCGCATAATTTTGGAGGACTTATTTTTAATAGAATTCCCCTCTTTAAACGTTTAAAACTCCGCGAAGTGATTGCCTTCAGAGCGGTAACAGGTTCTTTGAGTAAAGCCAATCAAATTCCTATCATCGTGAATACCTTCGGTACACTTGGTAAAAAACCATATATGGAGGCAAGTTTTGGTTTAACCAATCTTTTTAGAATTGTGAGGTTAGATTTTATCTACCGATTGACTTATACCAATGCTAAATATATTCAGGAATATAATACCATACAAATAGCCAATGGTATTAAAGTACCTTATAAAATCAGTCCATTTGGTGTTAAAATATCATTAGATTTTGACTTTTAATTTTCCTGAAATATTATTTAGCTGCTTGGCTCAAAATCTTATCTTTGTAAGATGATCGCGCAAAAAAAGGTAGCATTTTACACCCTTGGCTGTAAGTTAAATTACTCCGAGACCTCTGCCATTGGTCGCTTATTCGAAGATAAAGGCTATCAAAAAGTCGAATTTACAGATACACCTGCTGTGTTTGTGATCAATACCTGTTCGGTTACCGAAAATGCCGATAAGAAATGCCGAAAGGTAGTTAAAGAGGCATTGAAAATTTCGCCCGAAGCATTTATTGTTATTATTGGTTGTTATGCGCAATTAAAACCAGCAGAAATAGCCACTATACCTGGTGTTGATTTGGTTTTAGGAGCATCCGAAAAATTTCAATTGCTTAATTATTTAGACGATTTACAAAAAACGCCAAAGGCCAAAGTATATAACCAACCCATTAATCAGGCAACCGAATTTATTTCTTCTTATTCTTACGGCGATCGTACGCGTACCTTTTTAAAAGTACAAGATGGTTGCGATTATACATGTACTTTTTGTACCATTCCTTTGGCAAGAGGAAATAGCAGGAGCGATACCATCGAAAATGTGCTAGCCAATGCAACACAGATAGCCGCTACGGGAACCAAAGAAATTGTTTTAACAGGTGTTAATATTGGAGATTTTGGTGATAAAGAAAAGGGTAATTTTTTTGATTTAGTAAAAGCCTTAGATACTGTAACTGGTTTAGATCGCATTCGAATCTCTTCAATAGAACCTAATTTATTATCGGATGAAATTATTCGATTTGTGGCTGGTTCCAATCGTTTTGTTCCACATTTTCATATTCCATTACAATCTGGTTCTAATAAAATATTAGCCTTGATGCGCAGAAGGTATAAGCGCGAGTTATATACCGATCGGGTGAATCAAATTAAAGCATTGATGCCAGATGCTTGCATCGGTGTCGATGTAATTGTTGGATTTCCGGGCGAAAGCAAAGAAGCCTTTTTAGAAACCTATCAATTTCTTAACGAATTACCTATTTCTTATTTGCACGTATTTACTTATTCTGAAAGAGCCGACACGCTAGCCATCACGATGGATGGTGTGGTTCCCATTGCAGAAAGAAATGAACGCAGTAAAATGTTGCATATTTTATCAGAAAAGAAAAGACATGCTTTTTATGAAAGTCAACTCGGTAAACAAGCAACAGTTTTATTCGAAGCAGATAACAAAGAAGGGTTGATGCATGGTTTTACTAGAAATTATGTAAAAGTGAGTACTAAATTCGATCCAATTTTAGTGAACGAATTAAAAACAATACAATTAGTTGACTTCGATTCCTTTGGCGATGTAAGTATTGCAGAAGCAAACGAGGAAATTTTAAACCATCATTCTATTCAAGCCTAATATGTATCCTACTTTTTCAGATTTACTTTACGATTTAATTGGCATTCAAATTCCATTGCCCATTCAAATGTTTGGATTAATGGTGGCCATATCATTTCTGGTAGGTAATTATATTATTGGATTAGAATTAAAAAGAAAATATGCAGAAGGACTTTTAAGTACCCATACCACATTAGTTATAGAGGGTTTACCCGCAACTAAAATGGAGCTTTTGAGCAATGCCATTTTTGGATTTATCATTGGGTTTAAACTCTTTTTTTTAATTGGAAATTATGCGCAATTTACCGCTAATCCTCAAGCAGCATTACTATCTGTTGAAGGTAGTTTCTGGGGTGGGATTATTGCTGCAATGGCAATGGCTTATTGGGCATACTACGAAAAAAGTAGTAAAAAATTAGCCCAGCCTATTACTAAAACTATCGAAGTGATGCCGCATCAAGTAATGGGAAATTTAACCATTTTGGCTGCGGTGTTCGGTATACTTGGCGCTAAATTATTTCATAATTTAGAAAATTTAGACACCTTTTTAGCAGATCCAATTGGGGCATTGTTGAGCTTTTCTGGTTTGACATTTTATGGCGGATTGATTTGTGGATTTACAGCTGCAATTTGGTATGCACGCAAAAAAAATATTAAAACCATTCACTTACTAGATGCCGCTGCACCTGGAATAATGATTGCATATGGTATTGGCAGATTGGGTTGCCAATTGTCTGGAGACGGCGATTGGGGAATTGTCAATACCTCGGCAAAACCAAGCTGGATAAGCTTTTTACCAGATTGGGTTTGGTCATTTAAATTTCCACACAATGTTATTTCCGATGGAGTTCCTATTCCAGGATGTGTTGGCAGACACTGCATGGAATTACCATTGCCTGTTTATCCAACTTCATTATACGAAGCGATTATTGCCATTACTTTATTTTTTGTTTTATGGACAATGCGCAAACACATTAAAATTCCTGGATTATTATTCTCCATTTATTTAATGATGAACGGGATGGAGCGGTTTTTTATTGAAAAAATCCGCATCAACAATATCATTCAATTTGCGGGATTCCAATTTACACAAGCAGAGTTAATTTCAAGTATTATTTTCCTACTTGGTGTAACTAGCTTTGTTTACCTTATATTAAAAAACAACTCAAAAAATGGAAGCATCGCAGCCTAAAAAAAGATTTCATCGCTTGCATACGGCTAGAAAAAAGGCCTATCAAAATAAAGCCATTCGTTATATTTTTTCAGGTGGAACTGCAACGCTGGTAGATGTTTCGGTGTTTTTTGTGATCTATAATTTTGTATTACATCAGCAAGATTTTATTTACGAACATATTCGGATTGCTTCTCATGTTATTGCTTTATGTGCATCTTTCTTAATGGGATTAATTACTAATTTTTTAATCACCAAATATTTTGTTTTCAGCGAATCGGCATTGCGGGGTAGAGAGCAGTTTGCTCGTTATTTAATCGTAGCGGCCGTTACCTTTGTTGGCAATTATTTTATGATGAAAGTGTTGGTAGAAGTTTTTGGCGTTTGGCCAACAGCAGCAAGGTTGATAGCTGTTGCCACCATTGCGCTTTTAAGTTATCGATTACACAAAGCATTTACTTTTAAAGTAAAAATTCCTAAAAATTAAATGAGCAATTACCAACAAATTACCGAAGAACTAACCTTGTTAACACAATCGGTAGCTAATTATATTGCTTCAGAAGCCCTTAGTTTTTCGAGCTATAAAATAGAACATAAAGGATTAAACGACTTGGTTTCTTATGTTGACAAAACTGCCGAAATGCAATTAGTTAAAGGATTACAGCAGATTTTACCTGAAGCTGGTTTTATTACCGAAGAAAATACCATTTCGCAAGAAACTAAAGATTATCAATGGATTGTTGATCCGCTAGACGGCACAACCAACTTTATGCATTCCTTACCATGCTATTCTATTAGTGTTGCTTTAATGTTCCAAAACGAATTAGTAGTAGGTGTGGTGCACGAAGTAAATCGAAACGAATGTTTTTATGCATGGAAAAATGGCGGTGCTTTTTTAAATGGCAAAGCAATTTCGGTATCTAACAAACCCACATTACAAAATTCTTTAATAGCTACCGGATTCCCTTATACCGTTTTCGAAGAAATTGACGATTATTTAAAATTATTAAAAGAACTCATGAAATGCTCCCATGGGCTGCGCAGACTGGGTTCTGCGGCAGTAGACTTAGCCTATGTAGCTTGTGGTCGATTCGAATCTTATTTTGAATATAATTTAAATGCTTGGGATGTAGCAGCAGGATGTTTAATAGTAAAAGAAGCAGGAGGGCAGGTTACAGACTTTAAGGGTGCAAATGATTTTGTATTTGGGCGTAGAGTAGTGGCCAGCAATCAACTTACACACGAAGCTTTATTAGCGGTCATTCAAGCTAATTTTAAAATTTAATTTTTAGCAAAAAAAATCCCCGAAAATTTTCAGGGATTTTTTTTATGCTATCGTAATTTATACTGCAACTAAGATCTTATGCAGCAGGTTCTGCCACTTCTCGTAAATCTACAGATACTAATCTCGAAACGCCTTGTTCTACCATGGTTACACCATATACCACATCGGTACTGGCAATGGTGCGTTTATTATGGGTAACAATAATAAACTGCGATTCGTTAGAAAACTTGCGAATGATTTTATTGAATTTGTCAATGTTTGTATCATCTAAAGGTGCATCCACCTCATCAAAAATACAGAACGGAGCCGGTTTCAATAAGTAAAGTGAGAATAAAATCGCTGTAGCCGTAAGTGTCTTTTCTCCACCAGATAATTGATTAATTGTTAAAGGGCGTTTGCCTTTTGGTTTTGCAATAATATCAATATCCGAATCCAATGGGTCTTCCGGGTTCAATAAAATCAAATCGCAAGAATCTTCTTCGTTAAATAATGACCTAAATACAATGATAAAGTTATCTCTGATTTGGGTAAAGGCTTCCATGAATTTCACTTTTGCCGTATCGTCAATTTCTTTAATGGTATCTAATAAAGAGGCTTTCGCTTCTAATAAATCGTTCTTTTGATCGGTAATGAAAGTAAATCGTTTATTCATCTCGTCGTAGGCTTCCATTGCTAATGGGTTAATGGCGCCATAATTATCGATTTGATTTTTGATTTTATCTGTTTTGATTTTTAATGCGTTTTCGTCTTCTCCTTCTGGAATTTCTACTTCTGCTAAGTCGTCAATGTCTACACTAAACTCTACCGATAGTCTTTCTTTTAACGAAGTTAATTCCATTCTTAACTCTGTTTTCTTATCTCGAAGGTTGGTAAATACTTGTTCCGATTCTTCTTTTTCGTGACGAACCAAACGCAATTTATCTTCCATAGTAGAGATTTGCGCTCTGGCTACTTGGTATTCGTTTTCCGCTTCGGTAGTTGCTTTTTCAATGGCATCTTTCTCTTCATACATACCCAATAATTCGGTATCCGAATTGTCGTGCATTTTTAAGATTTCTTCCATGCCTTTGCTTGCCGCTTCGTATTCGGAAGCATTGATCGCAATTCTATCAGTTAAAATTTTCAGGTTATTTTCTTTGTACTCAATTTCTTTTTCTAAAGCAGAAACCCTGTTTTGTTGTTGATGGAAAGAGATATTTCTTTGATTATAAGTAGATGATCTTTCGGTTAATTGATCATTTAAATCATTGAAATTAGCCTGAACGGTTAATGCATGTTCCGAAAATGCTTCTTTATTTTGCAAAGCATTTTCTAATTCAGGAACCATATTTGTCAATTGCGTTTCATAATCAGCAATTTTAGATAGAATATCTTCTCTTCTAATACTGCTATTACTAATGAAATTTAAATATTGTTCTTGTCTAGTTTGATATGAAATTAATTCGGTGTTGATTTTATTAATTTCATCTTTCAAATTGGCAAGGTACTCTTGTTGGGTGCTTTGCTTCAATTTTAAATGATGCGCTGTTAATTCATCCAATTGTTGATTGAATTGATCAATGAATTGATTGATGTCTTTGATCTCTAATTCTAAAACCGCTAAGTTTTTAGCCCTACCAATTCTTTTTCCTTCAAATAAACCAACAGATCCGCCAGAAAGCGACACTTTAGTTTTATTGAATTTACCACTTTTGGCTAATAATATTTTGCCTTCCAGGGTATCCGAACTAATCATTTGATCTTCGTCTTGCGTAATCACCATTACATTCCCCAATAAATGGTAAGCCAAGCGTTGGTATTTATAGTCTACATTAATCACTTTTAATGCAGGAATTAACGAAGTGTTATCGGCTGCAACATCTGGCATAGGAAGGTCTTTAAGCGCTTCTAATACAAAAAAGTTTGCTTTGCCTTTAGCAGATTGCCCAAGCAATTGAATGCCCGCACGCGCCTCTTGATAGGTATCTACGACATAATAATTCAAATAGCTCTCTAAATAACTTTCAATAGCAATTCTGTAATCTTCTTCACAGAATAAAACATCTGAAAGCAAAAGCGCATTTTTAGACCAGTCGTTATTTTTCTTTAAGAATTTAATAGACTCTGGAAATCCTTCTAAACTCTCTACTAAACTTTTGGTTAAGTTGAATTCGTTTTGTTTAGCATCTAGTTTTCTAGTCTCTCTAGCAAAGCGTTCTTTGATTTCGGCAATTTTATGATCTGCTTCTTCAATGTCTTTCTTTAATTGCTCTTCTAAGTTATTGGTGTTTTGATAAGCATCGTTTGCTACTTTAAGTTGAGCACTTAATCTCTCAATTTCCTTATCAAACTCAATCATTTCCTCTTGGCGAAGATTTGTTTCGGTGGTTGTTCTGGTAATCTCTTGCTCTAAACCTGATTTTTGAACGGTTAAAATTTCAATTTCTTTTTCGTTCTTATAAATTATGTTTTGGTTTTCTTGCAATTGGGTTTGTGCAATTTCTAAGCTACTTCTACCTTGTTGATGCGATTCTTTAAGAATATCAACTTGAGATTTTAATTCAGCTAATTCGTATTCAATTTCGTTTAATATTTTTTGCTCCGTTAAAATTGATTGATGAACAATGGCTAATTGCGAATTAATTTCTTCTACAGAAGATTTATCTATCGTTAAATCTGTCGTGATTTTGCGTTCCTTTTCTTGAAGAAATGTCAAACGCTCATTTTTGATTTTCTTTTCGTTTTCGTAGCTACGAATTTTAGCGATAAAATCGTTTAATGTTTTTTGTTGGTGTGCAAGCTCTTTTTCTTTATTTAAAGAATCGAGTTTTATTTCTTGAATATTTGCTTCGATGGCATCTATGGAAGTAGCAAACTGACTTTTCTCGTCGTTAAAAGCAACTTCTTGTTTTTCTAAATCTTCCATTGAGCGCTTCAAGCCCCCAATTCTAAAGGTAGCGACTTGCGTGCTTAATTCTTTGTATTGCTCTTTAAGCTTGTAATATCTTTCTGTTTTTTTAGCCTGAGATTCTAAAGTTTTTAAGTTCTTCTCAATTTCAAAAAGTAAATCATCCACCCGATTTAAATCGTCTTCGGTATCTTTTAATTTATTAAGGGTTTGTTTTTTTCTGATTTTATATTTAGAAATACCAGCAGCTTCTTCAAAAAGTGATCTTCTTGAATTGTCTTTGTTTGCCAAAATTTCTTCAATCATTTTTAATTCAATGATAGAGTAGGAGTCTGAACCAATTCCTGTATCTAAGAATAAATCTGTGATATCTTTTAACCTACATTGAACATCGTTTAATCGATACTCGCTTTCGCCAGTTCTGTAAAGTTTACGCGTAATAGTTACGGTTGTATAATCGGTTGGTAATACATTCTTGGTATTATCAAAGGTTAAAGAAACCTCTGCTAAATTTGCTGGCTTGCGGGTTTTAGTTCCATTGAAAATAATGTTTTCCATTTTTTCTGAACGCAAAGTTTTAGTGCTTTGTTCACCCAAAACCCAGCGAATGGCATCCACCACATTTGATTTACCACATCCATTTGGCCCAACAATGGCCGTAATTCCTTCATCAAAATTGACGGTTATTTTATCGCCAAAACTTTTAAAGCCTTTAATTTCTAATGATTTTAATCTCACAAATTCCTCCGTTTTTTACTCCTAAATATCCATAGAATAGCTTGCTTTATCAACATTAATTATTCACAAAATATGTGGATAAATAAAGCATAAGTATTTTTTTATATAGCTAATTATCAACTATTTAAAAAAATAGGGTAAATTCTGTTAATAAAGATATTCACAAAAAAAGAGGCTCCATTTGGAACCTCTTTTTTATAGGGAATATTTTAGGATTAATAATACCTTAATCGAATCACACCAGCAATTGATTTTGCTAAGCGGATAACTTGGCGCGTATAACCATATTCGTTATCGTACCAAACATATAAAACGGCACCTTTACCATCTTTTGCTAAGATGGTTGCCGGACTATCTACAATAGAAGCATGGGTATTGCCTATTAAATCGCTCGATACTAATTCATTTGAAATAGAATATTCAATTTGTTCCACTAAATCTCCAAATAAGGAAGCTTGTTTTAAGGAATCATTGATAGCCGCTAAACTCACCTCTTTTTTAAAGTTTAAATTTAAAATGGCTAAAGAAACATCTGGTGTAGGAACCCTTACGGCATTGCCAGTTAAAATACCCGTTAAATGCGGTAATACTTTTGACACTGCTTTATCCGCGCCTGTTTCTGTAATCACCATATTTAAAGCAGCCGAACGGCCTCTTCTATATTTTTCGTGGTAATTATCTAATAAATTTTGATCGTTGGTATAAGAGTGAACTGTTTCGATGTGTCCTTTTTCAATGCCAAAAGCTTCATCAATTACTTTTAAAACGGGTACAATGGCATTGGTGGTACAAGATGCGGCAGAAAAAATATTTTCCTCGGCAGCTTGTTGCTCGTGGTTAACCCCAAAAACAATATTGGGAACGCCACCACCTGGTGCGGTTAATAAAACTTTAGCAACACCTTTTGCTTTTAAATGACTTGCTAAACCTTCTCGGTCTCTAAGTACCCCGGTATTGTCGATCACTAATGCATCGCTAATACCGTAAACAGTATAATCTATGCTTGCCGCATCTTTAGCAACAATCATGGCAATTGTTTGCCCGTTAATGATTAAAGCTTTGTTTTCGAAATCTTCTACAATGGTGCCATTGAATGGGCCATGTACAGAATCATATCTCAATAAATCGGCTCTTTTACTAATGTCTTTATCCGAATTGCTGCGGGTAACAATGGCTCTCAATCTTAATTGTTCTCCTTTGCCTGCTTGCATTACTAATTCTCTTGCGGCAATTCTTCCAATTCTACCAAAGCCATATAAAACAACATCTTTGGGCTTCAATACTTTTTTATCTAAGCCAATATGTGTGGCTAGTTTTGTTTGCACAAAAATTGAAATGGAATTAAAATTATTTTTTTCTTCGAGCCATTCCGAGGCTAATCTGCCAAGGTCTATGCGAGAGGGTGCAATGGCTAAAGCTGCAATTTCATTGGCGATGGCAAGGGTGTCTTCAATTTCAATGGCTTTACCAATGATTTGTTGCGCATATAAATGACTGCTCAAAATTTCACTTGCACTTACATCAATTAATGGTTTTCTAAATAAAACCAATTCGATGGCATTATCGAAAGATAATTTGCCAACCACATTAATCAGTTCGATGGCCTGTTTTTCTTTGGCAATCCAAACTTTTAACTCTGATTCGTATTTGTTTAACATAGGATGTTTTTATAGGTGCTCAAAAATAAAAAAAGATTGAACATTAATATAATATTAACATTCAATCTTTTTAAAATTCAGGTAATTATCCTAAATATGACTTCAATATTTTGCTTCTAGAAGTGTGTCTAAGGCGTTGTAAGGCCTTATCCTTAATTTGACGAACTCTTTCGCGGGTAAGGTTAAATTTCTCGCCAATTTCTTCTAATGATAAGGCATGATTGGTACCTAATCCAAAAAATAATACGATAATTTCTCTTTCTCTTTCGGTTAAAGTAGCCAATGATCTTTTAATTTCCTCACTCAACGACTCGTTGATTAACATACTATCTGTTTGAGGCGTATCTTGGTTTTCTAATACATCTAATAAAGTATTTTCTTCGCCTTGAACAAAAGGTGCATCCATAGAAACATGGCGACCAGAATTACTCATAGTATCTGAAATTTTATCAACCGTCGTTTCTAATAAAATTGCTAATTCTTCTGGAGATGGTTCTCTTTCAAATTCTTGTTCTAATTTAGAAAATGCTTTACTGATTTTACTTAAAGATCCTACTTGGTTTAAGGGTAATCTTACAATTCTAGATTGCTCTGCAATAGCTTGTAAGATTGATTGACGAATCCACCAAACGGCATAGGA
>CAIMAP010000018.1 GCA_903838995.1 uncultured bacterium
GAACCATCTGCTAAAGAAATAAATCGAGGCTTATCTTGATTACCAGTTATGTTACCCATTAAATGGTGACTGCCATAAGTACTGCTGCTTTGATTTAATGTTAAAGCCAGTTGCTTGAAATCTTTTACCGCATCTCCATTAGCTGCAAATGCATTCACCGCCGCATCGTATAAATTAAAATCAAATTGTCCGTCCATTTCTCCAGAATTAACATACGAACCAATTAAAGCGGGGCTTCCGTAGGTTTCTCCTATTTGAAAAAAGTTGTTTCTGTTTTTCTCTACTTGAATGCGCTTAATTTTTTGGGTCAATAAACGCCAAAAAGCTTCGGGCACATGCTTACTTGCATCGTGTCGAAAGCCATCGATATCAAAATTTTTCATCCAAAATAAAACAGAATCCGAAACAACTTCTCTAACTGCTTCTTTTTCCATTAATAACGTTGGCAAAAAAGTATCGAACCAAGTTGTTAAACGGTAATCATTCCAACGCTCTGTGTTCATTGAGCCATCGGGCAAATACAATGGCGTAACCCATTCTGGATGTTGTTTATATAAAGGATGATCGGTATGAATATGATGGGCTACAAAATCTAAAATAACATTGTATTGTTTTTCATGGGCTGTATTAATCAACGATTGAAAACCTTGATTAGTTCCGAATCTTGCGTCTACTTTGGAATAGGAAGTAGGCCAGTAACCATGGTAACCAGAAAATTTAGTAGTGACACCTTTATTCCAAAAACCAAATGCGCCTGCTGGATTTTCTGAGATGGGCGATAACCAAATGGCATTGATTCCTAAGTCATCGAAATAACCTTGTTTTATTTTTTGACTAACCCCTTGTAAATCGCCACCCATATAATCTGCAATGGGCAACACATCGGCTAATCGTTTAGGATTATTGGTGGTATCGCCATCTACAAAACGATCAACCATTAAAAAGTACAAAATTTGCGCATGTAAATCGCTGCGCTCTAATGTTGCTGTACTGCTTAGCACCTGTCCTTTTGCTAATGGAATCAATAGGTCATTAGAAACTATATTTTCGTTGGCCGCATAAACCCTAATAAAACTTCTATCTAATTCTTTTGCAAAAACAGGAATAGCAAATTTTATTTCAGACTTTACTTTGGTACTATGATATATTAATTGATTTTGCCAAAAACAAAAAACTTGTGTGCAATTAGAAGCCGTTAAAATAATATTATTATTCACAAAAGTTTTAGTAGCAATAATTGGCAAACTAGTATTGGTAGACCCCACTTGTATTTGCACATTTGTTCCACCCAAGCCATTTGGAACGGTAGTTAAACCCAAGGGGTCTAACTCTTTTCCATCGGCAATTAATTTAAATTGATGCGCGCCTTGATCAATACCCTTGGCTTCCCAAACCCAATGATTGCTAGGCACTGGACCAACAGGTTTTAAACCATTTGCCGATGCAACCCAAGCCGAAAAACTGCCTTTAATTGCTAATTCATTGGCTGGTATTGGCAAATTAAAGTCCATGCTAAAACTTTTTTTGGCCGATTGTTTTATTAAAATTTCGTATTTGTCTTGGGCAATGTAAACTGCTAATGTGCTGTATAAATTAGTCAAACTTCCTTTGATAATAAGGGAATCTTTAGAAAGATATCCAAGCGCTAAACCATCAAAAAGTTTAACCGAATCGATTGTTGATTGAAATGGAAAATAATCCGAAATCAAAACAAGGGTGCTGTCGGGTTGCAATTGAATTGGGCTGGCCAAACCAACAATGGCATTTTGTGCAATTGTATTTTGCGCAAAAAACAACAATGTGATTAATCCTAGTTTGAACGATTTCATTTTATCAAAATTAATTTAATTGAACTTTTTCATTAAACAACTGCACGCTAATTGGATTACCAGCTAGCAAAGTTAAATCTACTTTTTGATCTTGCACATGCACTTTAATAACCGCTCCTTTAAAACAAATGGTAAAAGAAAAACCCTTCCATTGTTTAGGTAGCATTGGGGCAAAACTAAGCAATCCATCAACAACCCTCATGCCGCCAAAGCCCATTACCACAGCCATCCAGGTGCCCGCCATACTTGTTATATGTAAACCTTCGTGTACTTCATGATTATAATCGTCTAGGTCTAATCTAGCAGTTCGCAAATACAATTCGTATGCTTTTTCTTGATAGCCTAATTTTGCTGCTTGAATAACATGAATACAAGGCGACAAAGATGATTCATGGACCGTTCTAGGTTCATAAAAATCAAAATTATTTTTTAAAGTAGCTAAATCAAAATGGTCTTCAAATAAAAACAAACCTTGCAATACATCTGCTTGTTTTATAAAACACGAACGCAAAATTCTATCCCAACTCCAATGTTGATTGATTGGTCGCTCGGATGGATTTAAATCGCTTGCCAGCAATTGCTCTTTATCCATATATCCTTCTTGCTGTAAAAAAATATTTGACTGCTGATCAATTGGAAAATACATGTTCTCGTAAATATGCTTCCATTTAGCTAACTCTGTAGTTTCGTCGAATGCAACCTTAGCCACAAAACTTGCATATCCAGACGCATCGCTCTGTTTCCATTCTGTTAATACCTGAGCAGTAAACTTTAAACACCAGCAAGCAATGTAATTGGTATACCAGTTATTATTGATATTGTTTTCGTATTCGTTTGGACCAGTTACACCAAGCATCACATATTGCTTTTTGTTTTCCGACCAAGTAATTCTTTGGGCCCAAAATCTTGCAATGCCTGTTAATACTTCTGCTCCACCTTCGGCACGATAAGATTGATCGGCTGTGTAATTTTCGTAATTATAAATAGCAAACGCTATTGCTCCATTACGATGAATTTCTTCAAAAGTAATTTCCCATTCGTTATGACATTCTTCGCCATTCATGGTTACCATTGGATACAATGCAGCTCCATTTACAAATCCAAGTTTGGCCGCATTCTCAATAGCTTTAGGCAATTGCTTATACCTATAGTTCAATAATTGTTTGGAGATTTTAGGATCACTTGTACCTAAATAAAATGGAATGCAATAAGCTTCTGTATCCCAATAAGTAGAACCGCCGTATTTTTCTCCTGTAAAACCTTTTGGCCCAATATTTAAACGTTCATCTACACCCGTATAGGTTTGGCTTAATTGAAAAATATTAAATCGAATGCCTTGTTGCGCGGCAATATCTCCTTCAATCTTGATATCACAATTTGACCACACCTTATGCCAATAATTTATTTGCAATTCGCGCAGTGCATCGTAACCTAATTGAATGGCTTGCTGCGTATTTTTTTTACATGCTGATAATAAATTTGCAGTGTCGTAATTCAGACTAGACACAACAGATACAAATTTTTCTACCGTATATGTTTTGCCTTGTTGCATGGCAATTTTCCAATCTGCATTTGCATACCAAGGTTTGGCTGCATAATTAATATCTTGCTGCAAATCTTGATTTTCGAAACATCTTATTTCGAAGCCGGCGGCTACACTAAAATCTAATTTTTTTGTTTTTACTTGAATGGCTAAATGCTTTGCCTCTGCTACCTCTGCTACCCTATCCCAAAATATTTCATCGTAATTTGAATCCATATTTTTAACTAATCCATCGACAAAATTAGTCCATGATAAA
>CAIMAP010000019.1 GCA_903838995.1 uncultured bacterium
CTAAATCCAGAATACCAAATATTTTTTCCTGTGAATAAAGTAATGGCAGCGCCAATTAAAAATAGGCCAAATGCACTGGCTACTACACATACTATAATAGCGATATAGCCAGTTAAGAATAAAAATGGAAGCAGTGGAATAATTGCGCCAATGGCAAAAAGTATAAAGGAATAAACCGCAGCTTCCATGGCAGATCCGTGTAATTCTTCGGGGTTAATTCCTAATTCTTCTTTAATTAATATTTGGTGTGCAAGTGTTTTATCTTGCATAATTTCGTTAGCCATTTCTTTGGCTTGTGCCTCAGGAATTCCTTTAGCCATATAGATTAAAGCCAATTCTCTTTTTTCACCTTCCGGATTATTTTCTAATTCATCCATCTCTAATTCCATTTGATTTTCGTAAAGTTCTTGTGAGCTTTTTACCGAAATCCATTCGCCTAAAGACATAGATAATGCACCGGCTAATAATCCTGCGATACCTGCCAATGCTACTCCTGCTTGGCTTGCGCTTGCCCCAGCCACACCCATTACTAAACTAAAATTAGACACTAAGCCATCGTTGCCACCTAAAACAGCCGCTCTTAATGCATTACCGCCAACCGATCGATGGCGACTTTCGAATTTTGCAACAGAACTTCCTGTCGCTTCTTTTTCTTGCTCCAATAAAGTGCGTAATATTTTTACATGGTTTGTTTCTGTTCCAGTTAATGGAATTTGCATACTTCTTTTGGCATTTACTACTGCATTAGCTAATACTTTTTCCGTATCCATCAATACGCCTAATACATAATCATAGCTAAAAGTTTTACCAATGAAATTTAAAGTTTTGGCTCTAAATGATGGAGCAGGTAAGATGACAGGTCTTTGTTCATCTAATTGCTCTAAAAAAGCAATGGCATGTCCTGCCTCAATCTCACTCATTTGTCTAAAGACATTTGCAACTGCTACATCAGTTTCGTTGGCTGCAAGTTTTGCATATAAATAACTTGCGTCTACTTCGGTTTGTATACTAGAATTCTTTATCATCTTTGTTTAATTAAAAAATCACAATCGCATGTTGCGTAGGTCAAATCTATCATTAAAAAAGGAAATTTACTGCTTTTAATAGGCTCTTCGTTATTATTGATTAAAAACACTTTGTGCGGGTAAAGCTATGTTATCAAAATTAAATAAAGCTGCGTTTTCCCAAGGAGAACCACTGGTAGACTGCGGGCCTTTAAATGCAACAAGTTCTGCTCCCCAATAGCAAAAGCCAATGCCTTTTGGAACACTCGAAATCACTTCTTTTATTTTAAATAAAAAATCTTTTTGTCCTAATGCAGTAGCTGGATAGGCAGGTAAAATAAGATCGCTATCGGAGCCGAAAATATTATTGGTCCAATCGTTGTAGCCCAGTGTAAATGGATAGGCTACTTCTGCAATAACAATGTCTTTTTGAAAATTAGCCGCAAGATTATTTAAGCTTGAATTTAAAATTCCGATGTTTTTTCCATGCCATTTTGGATAATAAGAAATCCCCATAATATCGTAACTAATGGGCCTAACTTTTTGAAAAAATCCAGCTGCATTTTCGTATCCAGCATAATGCAAAATAATTTTACAATTAGGGTCACTCTTTCTAATTACCTTACTTGCGGTATCTAGTATGCCCAAAAATTGTTGTTCATTATATATATGTGCCATTGGCCAAAGCAATCCCGAATTTATTTCATTTCCAATTTGAATATAATCTGGATGAATGGCATTCATTATTTCTTGCGTGTATTGCGCTACGGAATCTTTTAAAGTAAGATAATTTAAATTCTGCCAAGCTGCTGGAATATTCTGTTGGCCTGGATCGGCCCACCAATCAGAATAATGAACCGTAATCCAAACTTTAAGGCCCATTGATTTAATCCTTTTAGCAAATGCCGAAACCTCTTTTAGGTCGCAATGTTTACTGCTAGGAGTATGCCACAATCTAAGCCGAATAGTATTACAACCATTTTGTTGTAGTATTTGTAGTGCACTTAAGGACACATCTTGTTCGGTATAAAATTTCGTTTTCTCTGCTTCAATTTCTGGCAAAGCAGAACAGTCTGCAGCTTTAATAAAAAATTTACTATTCGTATTTGGTAAATTTTCTTCTGTACAAGAATTTAGAAAAAACAGCAGTAATATCCAAAAGAATTTAGGAGGCATTAATTTTTTTCAATTACAAAAGTCAAATACTTTTTTTCTTTTAAAAATTTTTCCGGATCGATAGCAGCAAATTCTTTCTGCATTTTTTTATCAATGCCAGTGCGAAGGTCATTTGTTAAAAAGTATAACCATCCTTTTTTAAATCGTAATTTTTCAAATGCAAAATGCTTAAGTGGAATCAAAAACCTTTCGGCATACATATTGATCCATTTAATGGTAGGCAATGCATTTAAGGTGATGTCTTGAAAGTAGCTGATTTTCCAACCTTTTGCGGCAATTTTTTCTTTAAAAGTTTCTAAAATTTGTCCCGATTTTTCGATGCCTGAGGTGTCGTGTCTAAAATAATCGACTATAATCCATTGGCCATTTGCGGTTAATAAATGGTCAACATGTGCAATGGCAGTATCTAAGTCGATGTATTGTAAAGACTCTGAATTAATAATAGTATCGTATTTATTTGTTGATTGAAAATCTTCAAACTTAGTATGGTAACATTTTACCCCATTATATTTTTGGTCAATATGGTTTTTCTGATTGATATTAGGAGTTAAGGCTTCTACTTTTAAATTTTCTGCAGCTAACATCCCAGATAAACCGCCCATACCACATCCTACATCTAAAATTAAACCATCTTTATTTTTAATTAAATCGATGATGTTCTGCGCGTATTTTATTTGAGCATCTTCAATGGCCTTAAGCGAAATATCTTCTGCGGCAATATCAATGTTTACAAAATAACCATAGTGCAACATGTCACTTTTTAACACTTTGCTATAAAGGTAAAGTTCTAAATCGTAGGTTGATTTATCGAATTTTGCATTCGCTTGGTGAAACTGATAAGCTTTAATCCATTGCAATGGATTCAGTATGTTCAGTAAGGTCTTTTTCATTTTTTAATTTTACAAATACAAAGTAGCAATATATTAAAAATATAAAAGGCTTTCATCAAGAATTTATTTTTTATTAATAAATTGGTAATAGAGCAAGTGTAATAGCATGAAAATAAAAACAGCGATCATCCAATGGGCCAAGTAATCGCCATGATCGGTATAATAAGTAATTTCTTCATTTAAATTAATTGTAGCTGCTAAATTTGTGGCTTCCCACCATTTACTAGCTTGTATTACATCGCCTCTTTGATCAATAAAACTAGATATGCCGGTGTTGGCAGATCTGGCAATGCTTCTTCTGTTTTCAATGGCTCTTAATTTTGCATATAAAGCATGTTGTTTATGGCCATCTGTATTTCCCCACCATCCATCGTTGGTAATGATGGCAATAAATTGTGCCCCTTGTTTAATAAAGTTTGCGCAGTGTTCGCCGTAAACACTTTCGTAACAAATTACCGTAGCGGCTCCAATGCCCGCGCTATTATATAAAACCGAAGGTGTTTTTTGTGTACCTAAACTACCAAACGATCCGCCTAATTTTAAAGCAAAAGGTTCTAAAAATTTTAATAATTTAGGGTAAGGCATTTGCTCTACGCCGGCCACTAATTTTGATTTATGGTATTTTTGAATTGCCGAACCATTTTCAATTAATAGTGCCGTATTGAAAACATCATAACAACACTGCCCATTGCTAAACGCTCTGGATGTAGGTGTTTGAGCAGATGCATAAGTTAAATAGGTGCTAGCCCCAGTTATTAATGAAGCATTTTTATAAGCACTTAAAAAACTTTGGGCTTGTATAATTTTTGGGTCATTCGCTAATTGTTCTTCTGCAATATTATTTGCTAATGCGGTTTCAGGCCAAATAATAAATTCCGTATTTTTTTTTGCAGCTGTAGCAGATAGTTGCAAGAGTTTTTGCATTTGCTCGTTTTCATTACCAGCCGAAAACTTTTCGTTATAAGGGTCAATATTAGGTTGTACAACAACTACATGACAAGGATTAATTTTTTCATTGTAATTGCTATAAATAATTTTCGAAATTATAATTGGGATGATTATAAGGGCCATTGCCGGCGCAAACACTTTTAGATTTACATTTTTCCATTCGGTTTTTTGAAGCGCTAAATACAGTAATGCATTTACCGTAAGCACCCAAATAGAACCACCAAAAACACCAGTGTATTCGTACCATTGCACCCAAGTGCTGCTGCTTGCAAAGGCATTGCCTAGGGTAAACCAAGGCCAAGATAAATCCCAATGCATATGAAAATATTCCATGCTAATCCAAGCGGCAATAAAAGCTAAGAGCGCCATTTTAGGATTGGTAATTTGCCTCATTTTTTGATAGAAAATAAATGGCAGCGTCATTAAAAATGCATTTAACAACACCGCAATAATCATTCCTACCGCAGAGGCATTCCAAATCCAATAACTACTGGCCAAGTTAAAAATAGCAAAGCCTAAATAG
>CAIMAP010000020.1 GCA_903838995.1 uncultured bacterium
AAATAACGACCCACTTTAGTAGGAATAAAATTAATAATACCCGTTTTGATATTCATCGTTAAATCGGGTACGCCATCAATATTGTTGTAAAATAAATTATAACCTGGCGCATAATCAATAACTGGTAAAGGTTTAGTGCTACCAATATTATTTGATTGCGCAACATAATATACAAGCGAATCACCGTTAGGGTCCACAATATTCCAATTTAAAGTATAAGGTTTACCCACACAAAAGAAAGCAAGTGGCGCTTTCCTAAACTCTGGCGAAGAATTAAAACGGGTAGGTGCAGTAGAATTTAAACGAGGAAAATCCATGGTTAAGGTAATGCCTGTTGAAGAAGAATTTAACACATTGGTAACACCTACATTTCGACAACAAGTACTGGCCGTTACATAATAACCCGATGCGGAATTAAATGCAGACATGTTCATGGAAGGCGATTCGTAGGTATATTTTTCGAGTCGTAAATCGGCACCTGCAGGCGGACAATCTTTTGGGTCGTAGGTAATGGCTACATAATTAATTTGCGAAGCCACAAAGCTGGGTGTTGGAGCAGCCGAATTATCGGAGTTTTTATAAATATTAAAGTAAAATGAATTCTGAATGGGAATTCCTAAAACATCGCGATAGGCTACTACTCTAAATTTATAAAGATCGTTGCCTAAAGAGACCATGGTCATGTCGTAACCCACCATGTGATCGGCTTTTACGCAATTTATTAAAAACAAAAAAAAGCAGGTAAAAGCTAATAAAATTCGATGAAAATGTTTCAAAATATGTTGTATTAAATAAATTCAAATACTTGTTTTACAAGAATTATGCCAATAGGGCTAATATAGGAAAAAAAATATGTGAAAAATCTATCAAAATCAGCTATTTTCGCCCTATGAATATCGATAAAGCCAAATCTTCTTTAGATAAAGTACTCCGGGTAGTATCCATTTTATCTATTGTTGCCATTTTATTTGCCGTGTGGTTTTCCATTCAATTTGCAAAAAGTAAAACAAAAAAAGAATTTGACCAGCGCCAAATCTACTTTAACGAAACCCATAGTAAATTCAATGTTAATTGGGCTAATCACGCTTATTGGAAAAACAAACAAATCGATGAACATATTTACGAATGTTCTTCAATTTTAAATAAAGGGCAAGTAAAATACCAATTGATTGTTCAGTTAAATAAAGAACAATTTAACGATCAATTTAATGTGAAAACTAAAAATACGGAAAGACCAGATTTATATGAAGTGGTTAAATATTCTACTATAAAAATGGCTACTTCAGAACCTAACATGCCTATGTATGCTGTGCATCAGTATTTTTTAAATAGCAACGCATTGGTTTTGCATAAGTATAATTATAATGGTATTTCTGAAAATGGAAATTGCAGTAAATCGATGTTTAATACCAAAAGTATATTAACCTTGAATTACGATTCTTATATTGATTATGAAGGAATAGGAACGAAGGTGCTTCCTAAAGACATCTTAGTAGCGGATCAACTGCCTTACTCTTTACGAGCGCTTTTATTTAGTGATACTTTGAAAGTAAAGATGGATATATTAGAAAACCAAGCAAATCAGGCTGTTGGTGATTTGCGTGTATACCATGCGGTTGTTAGTGTTTTGGCCTCCGACGCTAACACTTGGACGGTACAAGTAATGCTCGACAAGCAAAAAGAAAACACCTATGTTTTCCAAAAAGAATATCCAAATACCTTAATCAGTATGCATACTTGGGACGGTAACACCATGCAACTCTCTAAATAAATATAAAATAATGTTGCAGGTAGATCAAATGGGAAATGTCTTCGACTTTCCGATTATTCCAAAGCGAATTATTTCATTGGTTCCCTCTCAAACAGAATACCTGTGCGACATTGGGCTGCAAGATCAAATTATTGGATGTACAAAATTCTGTATTCATCCTAGCAATATTAAACAAAAGGCAAGCATCATAGGAGGTACCAAAACACTCAACCTTGCGCTTATTCAATCTTTAAAACCTGATATTATTATTGGTAATAAAGAAGAAAACGAACAATCACAAATTGAAATCTTGCAAAAAGATTTTCCGGTTTGGATGAGTGATATTTCTGATTTAACAAGGGCTTTGGAGATGATGCAAAAGCTGGCGGATTTATTTCAAAAAGTAAAAGAAGGCAAGCAAATTTGTAATCAAATTGCCGATGATTTTGCTACCTTCCATCAATTAAAAAATCCAAAGAAGGTATTGTATTTAATATGGAAAGACCCCTATATGCTGGCAGGTAAACAAACATTTATCAACGATTTACTCCAGCGCATAGGACTAGAAAATGCAGCGAATGCATTGCCAAATCCTAATAGATACCCAGTTATTACCTTATCAGAAATACAGCAAATTAATCCTGATATCATTTTATTGTCGTCAGAACCTTATCCATTTAAAGAAAAACATAGAATCGCATTTCAACAATTACTGCCTAGCGCAAGCATTCAAGTAGTTGATGGGGAGATGTTTAGCTGGTATGGTAGTCGCTTATTACAAAGCGTGGCTTATTTCAAGCAAGTATTTCTGGAATCATAAGGCAAAAAAGGCTATAAAACCCGCAAAAACAATTTTTTTATCGGCAAATTTTAGTACTTTTGCTTCCTTTAAATCCTTTGCGGAAGTGGCGTAATTGGTAGCCGCACCAGACTTAGGATCTGGCGCTTCACGGCGTGGGGGTTCGAGTCCCTTCTTCCGCACATTATCCCGCCTAAGCTCGAAATGCTTTGGCGGGTTTTTATTTAATAGTAAAATTGATAGAAAAATGAATATAACATTAGAGAAAGTAAATGCATTAAATGCAGTTGTAAAAATCAAATTAAGCCCCGAAGATTACCAATCAAAGGTGGAAGCGGCTATAAAAAGCCATAGTAAAAAAGCGAATATGCCAGGTTTTAGAAAAGGTATGGTGCCGGCATCTCATATTAAAAAATTGTACGGTAAAAGTATATTAGTAGAAGAAATCAATAACTTATTATCAGATTCTTTGAATAATTATATTAACGAAGAAAAGCTAGAAGTATTGGGTCAACCACTTCCTAAAGAAGACGATTCGTATCAGCCAAAATGGGATTACAATGAATCATTCGAATTCAGTTTTGAATTAGGAATGGCACCAGAAATTAAAGAAACTTTTTCGGCAAAAGATAAAGTTACCCATTACAAAGTGCGTATCGACGAAGAAACTTTAGCTTCAAGATTAAAAAATATTCGCAGAAGTTATGGTAAAATGTCTAATCCAGATATAGTAACAGAAGAAGATGTTATTTATGGCGAATTAACTCAGCTATCGCCCGATGGCACTGTATTTGAAGGCGGCATTGTTAATACCGCTTCTATCAGATTAGACTTAATCGATGATGCAAAAACGAAGAAATCTTTGGTCGGATTAAAAAAAGACGATCAAGCGGTTATTGATATTCAAAAAGCCTATAAAAACGATGCACATCAAATAGCTCGTTTGTTAAATATAGAAGAAGACATGGCAAAAGATTTAAAATCTAATTTCTAGTTGAAAGTGAAAAACATCAACAGAATGGAAGAAGCAGATATGAATCAAGAATTTTTCGATAAAATTTATGGCCCAGGTGCAGTTGATTCTGAAGCTGCTTTCATTGAAAAAATGAAAGAAGAATTAATTGGTATAATGCAAGAAAATGCAGACCGTAAATTGCAAACTGATTTAGTGGCTTATGGGGTAGATAAATTTAAAATTAACTTGCCAGATGAGTTTTTAAAGCGTTGGTTAAAATTAAGCAACGAAAACAAACTAAGCGACCAACAAATTGCCGAACAATACGACGATTTTGCGAAAAACTTAAAGTGGACCTTAATGGAAAACCGCATTATGAAAGATAATGCCATCGAAATTCTATCTCAAGAAGTAGTGGATTTAGCTAAAAAAAGAATTGATGCGCAATTTAAAATGTATAGCCCTCAACCACTTACCGAAGAACAGTTGGAGCAATATGCCATGAACTTTTTACAAAATAGAGAGCAATCATCTCGTTTATTAGATGAAGTTAGAAACCAAAAGGTATTTGAGCACTTAAAAACGGTTATTACCCTTGATAGCAAGGAAATCGACTATAATAAATTTTTAGAATTAAGATAATTCTTGATTAAAACTATTAAAAAAGGGTAATTCTTTTAAATTGATATAATTTTAAAGATTACCCTTTTAAATTTTAAAAAATAAGCTAGATTAGAAAGAAAAATAAGCGCAATTATTATGATCAATAAAGCAGAATTTAGAAACTACGCAGTAAAACACCATCGCATCAACAGTATTCAAGTTGATAATTTTATTTCAAGAGTAGAGAACAGGTTAACACCCCAAAGTGTAACACCTTATATCATTGAAGAGCGTCAATTAAATGTTGCGCAAATGGATGTATTCTCTAGATTAATGATGGACAGAATTATCTTTTTAGGAGATGCTATTTATGATAGTGTGGCCAATATTATTCAAGCTCAATTATTGTTTTTGCAATCAACAGATGCAAAAAGAGATATTCAAATTTACATCAACTCTCCTGGAGGTTCTGTATATGCTGGATTAGGAATATACGATACCATGCATTACATACAACCCGAAGTAGCTACGATTTGTACCGGTATGGCTGCTTCAATGGCTGCTGTATTATTATGTGCAGGTGCAGAAGGGAAACGCGCTGCCTTAACACATTCTAGAGTCATGATTCACCAACCAATGGGCGGTGCAGAAGGACAAGCATCTGATATCGAAATTACCGCAAGAGAAATTGGTAAATTAAAAAAAGAATTATACGATATTATTGCAAAGCATTCTAAGCAACCTTACGAAAAAGTTTGGGAATGTTCGGATCGTGATTATTGGATGATTGCGCACGAAGCCAAAGCATTTGGTATGATCGACGAAATTTTAGGAAGTGTTCCAACCGAACCAGCAAAATAATGGCAAAACAATCAAAAGATTTAAAATGTTCGTTTTGTGGTTCTGGGAAACAAGAATCTATGATGTTGATTGCGGGCATAGATGCCCATATATGTGAAAAGTGTATTCAACAAGCGAGTACAATTATAACAGAAGAAACCAGCGCTAAAAACAATGCGAATTTAAATGCCAGCATAAAATTAGCCAAACCAAAAGATATTAAAACACATTTAGATCAATATGTGATTGGTCAAGATGATGCTAAAAAAATATTAGCTGTTGCGGTTTATAATCATTACAAAAGATTGGCTCAAAAATCTTCTGCCGATGAGGTAGAAATCGAAAAGTCTAATATGATTATGATTGGTGAAACAGGAACGGGTAAAACATTATTGGCGCGTACCATTGCTAAAACTTTGCAAGTTCCTTTTTGTATTGTTGATGCAACTGTTTTAACAGAAGCCGGATATGTGGGCGAAGATGTAGAAAGTATTTTAACGCGTTTACTGCAAGCCGCAGATT
>CAIMAP010000021.1 GCA_903838995.1 uncultured bacterium
AAAGGACTGAAAATCCTTGTGTCCCTGGTTCGAATCCAGGTATCACCACAAAAACCTCACAGACATGTGGGGTTTTTTTGTTTTCGGGCAAGTCTTTTTTTTTAGCGCAATAGCTATTACATTTAGTAAATATTAAATTTCAATGATCAACAGGTGTTATTTCGTTTTAAAGTCATCTAGGTATTTAGCCTTGTTAATTTTGATGCAATTGTTTGCTTCCATTTCTTGTGCTCAAAATTATACTACCAAGGTGTACGACGAAAGCCTAGGGCTTTATCAAAAGGCTATTTCCGAAATACTGAAAGATGATGATGGGTTTTTATGGCTAGGTACCGAAAATGGTTTAGTGCGTTTTGATGGCAGTAATTTCAACGAGTTTTTTCCTAAAGAAAGCAAGTTTAAATATTTAGGCATTAGTAAAATTAAAAAACTCCAAAATTTTATTTATTTAAACTATGAAAAAAACGGATTGCTTGTTTTTGATTTAAATAAATATCAATACAAACAATTACTGGATGAATCAATAATTGATATGCAGCCTATCTCCGATAGTGCTTTTGTTGTTATTACAAATTCGGGCTTTCTTAAAAAGATCATCAATGGGAAAATAGTGCAGCAAATAAAAGTTGCCGTTAGTGAAGGAAGTCTGCTCGCGCTTTTTAGAGGTAATCTATATGTCTCCTTGCCAGAAATAGGAATCAACACATATAATACAGGACATTTAAAATTACTTAAAAGCAGTAATCGCATAATTCCAGATGGCTATAGAGAAATCTTTGACGCAGGAGATAAGAATTTAGTATTTGTATCCAAAGCGGAAGTTAAAATTGTAGCAGGTGATTCATTGTATTTAGCTAATATTAAAAACGCTTTAGTTGGTGCTAATCCAATAGATAACATTTCTTATTATAAATATGTAGCGCCTAATAGTCAGTTTTTTTTTATTCAGAATAAAAATATATCTCAGGTTTTACCTACTGGTATTCGTAATTTATATTTTAAAGATATTATCAATTACGAATTATTGTCTTTGTTATCTATAGATTCGAATAGTTTTTTTGTAGGAACTGGACAGGGATTGATATTAGTACGTAAAAATGATTTCCCAAATTCCGTTATCGATGACAACATTCCACTTTGGGGAAATGCATTAAGGGTTCGTCGTTCAATTCTAGAAAAAAAAGACGGTACGCTTATTTTAATGGGTTATCCTCAAAATATTAATTACAGAAATCAGCGTTTTAATAAAATTGGGGATTTGGTTAGTTCTACAAACCATTCTATTTTATTAGGCGATGATATTTATGCAGGTAATGATATGTTAGGTTTTCTCAAGATAAATAGCATTACGGGCATTCCAGAGGTATTAGCGCACAGTGCCGATAAGCAAAGCTATTTCGGTATTTATCATGACACGGTTAATCGAATTATTATTGCAGGAGGCAATGGGTTTTTAGCAATACATGATCTTCAAACACAGCAAACAAAAGTGTTGACAATATTTAAAGAACGAATTAGTATTCGGGCAATTGCTTATGAACCCATTACGAATAATTATTGGTTAGCTACGGCAAATGGTTTGTATATATGTGATCATAAATTTAAAATTATTAAACATTTTGCTAGCAAATTTAAAAATACCAATGGTGATTATTATTCTGCACTCTTAATTCCAAATGGGGATAAAGAAATTTGGGTTGCGCATAATGAAGGAGTATCTATATTTAATTTACAGACTCAAAAATTAATTAAAAACCTGCCAAGTAACCTGTTTTTAAAAAGAAAAACAGTGAGTTTAATTGAAGATGATTTTCATCGAATATGGATGGGAACTTATCAAGGAATTATAGGTTTTGATCCTAAAACAAAGCAATACATTCGATTAACGCGTAAAAATAATTTAGTTAATTCCGAGTTTAATTATGCATCAGCTACAAAATTAGCGAATGGAAATTTGATTTTCGGCGGTTTAAATGCTTATGATATAATCAATCCTGCTAATTTTAATTTTGATACAACATTAATTCATCCTATTATTTCTGGATATGCAATTTATGGTAAAAATGATACTGCATTTTACAAAACAAATAGCAATGAACTGTCTATTAATATCGATAATCAGTTTGTTAAAATATTTCTTGCCACTAGTAATTTAATTAGTACCAATAACACCACATTAGAATATCGTATAGATAATGGGCCTTGGTTGAGTACGAATGAACTAAAACAAATTTCACTATTTAATTTAAATCCAGGGGAGCATTTACTTCATATTAGGGCATTTGATGAATATGGTGCAGTTTCTGAAATGACACCATTTCTTATCATTGCATATGTTAGTTTTTATAAATCAAATCTTTTTTTGTGGACCTTAATTGTGTTGACATTAACAGGTTTTGCATTGTATATCTATTCAAACTATCGAAATAAACTCATCCAGAAAATTACCAAAGAGAATATTGCGATGGATTTGCACGATGAAGTAGGTACCATGCTTACCCGTGTGTTATATTTAATGAAATTAGAATCTAAAGAAACTAAGTTGATTTCCTATTTGAGTGATGCATTGTTTAGTCTGCGTGTATATATTAATACGATGAATAAATCTAAATTTGGAATAGAACAATTATTAGATGAGCTAATTGAATTATCAGCTAATATTTTAGGGGAGGATAAAGTAAATATAAAAGTTACCGACAATCAGCAGCAATATTTTGAAATTAATTCTGATTTATTTAGAGACATTAAACTATGTATATACGAGGTTTTGAACAATATCCAAAAACATGCATTCGCAAACGAAGTTCATCTTGATTTTACAATAGTTGAAAATACTATAAAACTTCGAATTAAGGATAATGGCTGCTATGATATAACACTTCAAAAGCCCTCAAATGGAAATGGATTTGATAATATTAAAAAGCGAGTTGCAAGAAATCAAGGAATTGTTAAATTTGAACAGAATACCGAAGGGACAGGTTTGCAGGTTAGCTTAAGTATTCCTTTAAAATAAAATTATATTATGAAGCCTAAATACAAAGTAGTCATCATTGAAGATGATCGGATAATTTCAGAAGTATTAAAAAATAAGATCAACGAGCTAGCAAGTTTTTCTGTGGTGAACACCTATGAAAACCCATTGCTTTTTTTAACTGATAATATTGAGTTTGATATTATTCTTTTAGATATAGTGATGCCAGAAATGAATGGTTTAGATGCAATAGAACCAATATTGTTAAAATTCCCTGAAGCATTGATCGTGATGAATACGATTAAAAATGATCAAGAAACAATCTTTACTGCTTTAAAGCGTGGCGCTTTAGGGTTTATAGATAAGCAGAGTTTTGAAGTCAACTTCGAAGAAGTTTTGCAAGTTGTTGCCAATGGCGGCGCTTATATGACGCCAAGCATTGCTCGAAAAGTGGTAGCTAATTTTCAAAAACCAACTAATTCATTGGAGAAACTTTCGCCTCGCGAAAAAGAAATTGCAAATGGTATTTTAAAAGGGCTATCATATAAATCAGTGGCAATGGAGTATGGCATTTCTATCGATACAGTTAGAATACATATTAAAAATATTTATAGAAAATTAAAGATAAATAGTAAGTCGCAATTATTTAAATTGATCAATCAAAGATTTTAGACTTAGTTTTGTAGTCTTATAAGTATAATATTAAGATATTTAATAAAAATTAAAATGAAGAAAATGAAATTTGCATTCAGCTGCTTAATATTTTTAGTAATTAATATTCAAATCGTAGATGCAATTAATTTACCTTCCATCTCAACAACAAAACAAGAGGGTTATCAAATTACATTTAAATCTAAAGAAAGCAAATCCAAGCGAGTTTATTTAGGAAACTTCTATGGCAAGTTTAATCAGTATGTTGACAGTGTAAACTTAGACTCTAATGGAAATGCTATTTTCAAGGCAGCTACTAAATTAAGTCCAGGCATTTATTTTCTACAAGACCATCGTAAAATTCAATTATTAGATTTTATTGTAGCTAACGATGATCAGCAAATTGCAATTGAAGAAATCAATTACGAAACGGCAAATTATAAAGTACAAGGTGGTAACGATAATTTACTTTACGGTGCTTATAACGAATTTGTAAGAAAAGTGGTACCAGAAATTAATCAATATAGAGCAGAATTATTATCAGCAAAATCAAAAGCAGATTCTTTGAAAATTCAAAGTAAAATTCAAGTTATAACACAATCCATCGATCAATACAGAATTAGTATCATTAAAGAACAGCCGAAGAGTTTATTGGCACAATTTTTTATTGCTATGGAAAGGCCTAAGCTCCCAAGCCCATTGCCTAAAACACTCTCAAGCCAGTCTGCACAATTAGCTTATTTTAAAATGCATTATTGGGATGGTATCGATTTAACAAATTCAGCCTTTATTAAAACACCATTTTTTGAACCCAAATTAGAAGAGTTTTTTAAATATTATGTATCACCAACTGTAGATTCTATTATTCCAATTGTTGATCAAATGCTAGCAGATGCTAAGCCAAATGCCGACATGTATTTTTATTTATTATCTAAGTTTAGTAATAAATTTATGAATCCTGCCTATTTAGGGCAAGACAAAGTATTCGTTCATTTATATCAAAATTATTATTTAAAAGGCGACACCATTTTGTTAAATTCAAAGGATAAAAAAACAATTATTCAAACAGCAAATAAGTTAATCGCCAATCAATTAGGAGTGAAGGCTGCTAATTTTGATTTAATTGATGTGAATGGAAATCCTCAATCACTTTATTCGATAACAGCAAATTATTCATTCGTTATTTTTTGGGACCCAACTTGCGATGTATGTCAAAAAGAATTACCTAGAGTAGACAGTATTTATAGAGCATCATGGTATAAATATGGCATAAAAATAATTACCGTTAATAATGAGGCAGCTCATGAAGGGGAGTGGCGAAAATACTTGGCGGAGCATGATTTAAAAAATTGGATTAATTTATACGAACCACTTATAGAGCGAGAATTAAGAACTAAAAAAGGCTTGGCTAGCTATCAGCAATTATACAATGCGTATCAAACTCCAACCATGTATTTATTAGATAAGGACAAAAATATTTTAGCTAAAAGATTAAGCTTAGAGCAGTTCGATAATATGCTGAAAGAACTCAATCGAAAAAAGTAAGTTTAAGCAGCTAATTGATAAAAGGCAAAAGCAATAAAAATAAGCACATTGCTGATAATTTCTAATTTGCTTATTTTTTCTTTAAAGAGGAGTTGACTCACTAATACAGTGATTGGCAAGAAAATTAAATTTAACCATCCAATGTTGGTTATTTGAAAATGTTTATAGCTGTAATTCAACATATACGAACCTATCACTGTAATTGCTGCAATTAAAATCACCGGTTTTGGAATGCGACTTTGAATAAATGCTTTTGCATTTTTTTGAATTAACAGACCAAAGATTGCCATGCTTAATATAGTGCCTTCTACAATTAATACGCTCCAAACCATTTCGGTATTTTTAAGCGGAATAGACATTAAACTATAACCCAAAGTCCAGGAAATAATACTAATTAATGCAAGACTTATGCCTTTTGTATTTTTAGGTATTTTAGATTGAATTAATACACCAATAATTGCAATAATAAAGGAAATTTGTAAGCTCCAATTGCTTGGTTCGTTAAATAAATACTTGCCAATAACTTGCTGTACAATTGGCCCTAAAGATTGAATCAGCAATAAGTTTGTAAATGCAAGGTGCTTTGTTGCTTCAATAAAAGTAAACAAGCCTATTCCGCAAATCAATGCGCATCCAACCATTTGAAGGGTAGTTTTAGGGTCAATCGGAATTTTAAAGCCATCTATCAACCACATCCAAGCTAATGTAAAGCATACGGTAAGCGTGCTTCTTTGGGCTATATATTGAGCAGAATTTACATTTAAACTCGTTTTTCTAATCATCAAATCGACAATTGTAAAACAAATGTTAATAGTTAAAATGCAAAAAAACAGGGAATGAAAAAGCATGCAAATAATTCTTTTTTGGTATTTAAAGCCAAATTAATAGATTTTTTTTGGCTTATTTCCATTTTATGAGCTAAAAAAATTATATTTAAACTTATAAAAAATGTTAAATCTAAATAAAAAATAAATGAAATTAAATTTTACTAAGGCCATTTTAGGTTGCACTTTGTTTTTTTCAGCACAATTTGTAGCTGCAACAAATCCAACACAATTAAATGTTAATCGAAATGTTTTAGCTCGAAGCTATGCATTACCTGCAAAAGTAACTACTAAAGATTATATAGCTGGAGTAGTAATTGTAAAAATTGTAGCTACACAAAAGAGTAATTGTACTCCAAATAGTATCGCTATTCCTAGTTTACAAAATGCTTTTTCCAAATTAAATGTTACAAAGGTTAGGCAGTTGTTCCCTAATGCATTACCATTGCAATCAAAATTAATGAATGGTCAGCAAGCGCCCGATTTGACTACACTCTATGAGTTACATTATGTTTCTGCTATGTCGATCACTCAAGCTATAGAGGAGTTACTTACATCTAAAGCAATCGTTTATGCGGAGCCTTCTTTTATATACCATTTGTCTTATACGCCAAACGATCCAGATACTTTATCACCCAAAAATTATTATCAAAAAATTATTAAAGCTTATCAAGCTTGGAATATTTCTAAAGGAGATACCAATACCGTAATTGGAATTGTAGATACAGGAGGAGATTTAGATCATCCAGATTTGGCAGCCAATGTGAAATATAATCATGCCGATCCTATTGATGGTATAGACAATGATAACGATGGCTATATTGATAACTACAAGGGTTGGGATATGATTGGAGCATCTGGAACGAATTTTGTCCCAGATGGTGATCCAAATGTGCAAGTGGGCGGAAACGACCACGGAGTGCATGTTGGCGGTGATGCTTCGGCCGTAGCCGATAACAATACGGGCATAGCGGGTATTGGTTTTAAGTGTAAATTATTATTCGTTAAATGTGCGCCAGATGCATACGACAATGCAATTTATTCGGGTTACGAAGGTATTGTATATGCGGTAGATCATGGAGCATCAATAATTAATTGTTCTTGGGGTGGTGCAGGTGGCGGTACCTTTGGGCAAGATGTAATAAATTATGCTGCAGCCAAAGGCGCATTAGTTGTGGCCGCTGCGGGAAACGATGGTATAGATGCTGCGCAATATCCTTCATCTTATGACAATGTATTTTCGGTAGCTTCTTCTACTGCAACCGATAAAGCTTCAAATTTTACCACCTATAATTATAGTGTAGACGTATCTGCTCCAGGATCTGGAATTTACAGTACTACCTATAATAATTCTTATAATTCTTACGATGGAACTTCTATGGCCTCGCCTATTACAGCGGGTGCTGCTGCCATTGTAAAATCATATTATCCAAATTACATAGGCATTCAAGTGGGCGAAAAACTAAGAGTGACTGCCGACGATGTGTATTCGAAAAGTGCCACACGTTATAAAGATAAATTGGGTAAAGGGCGTATTAATTTATACAGAGCCTTAACCGAAACTTCTCCATCCATTCGTATAGTTCAAAAAGATTTTATTGATAAAAATAATGGTGCATTCGTGATTGGAGATACCATTACGATGAACCTAAGATTGGTCAATTATTTAGATCCAACAAGTAATTTAATGGCAACGATTAGCTCTACCTCGGCTGCTGTTACGCTATTAAATACGAGTATCAATTTGGGAGTGATGGGAACTTTGCAACCCCTAGATGTTGCTCCTATTAAATTTATTGTAAAAGCTGGTACTGCAGAAAACACCAAAGTAAATTTTAAAATTGCATATGCAGACGGTGCTTATGTAGATGCAGAATTCTTTAGTGTAGAAGTAAATGTATCTTCTTTAAATATTGTGGTAAATCAATTACAAAGTACCGCAACGGGAATTGGTAGAGTAGGCTATCGTAATGGTGATGGAACAGGCGGTTTAGGGATCGTTTACAAAGGCGTAAGCATGTTATACGAAGCAGCCTTAATGATTGGTCAAAACAGTACTACGGTTTCTAATAACGCAAGATCTGAAGCAACTACACCCGACGAAAATTTTGTGGCCACCAAAAGAGTAGCCAAAGTAAATAAACAAGGTTTTGATTTTTATTCTGAAGGTGAATTCAATGATGCCGCAGCATTACCATCGCAACAATTATTGATTGCGCACCGGGAAATGGCTTGGAGTCAAATGCCAAACGATAAATTTATTATTGTAGAATATAAAGTAAAAAATACGACTGCCACTAAGCTTACAGGCATGCATATTGGTTTATTCTTAGACTGGGATATTGTCAATTCTGCAACTAATAGAGTTTTATGGGATTCTACTAATAAAATGGGTGTGGCTATGTCTACTACGGCAGGAGATCCAATGGGCGCTGTTAAATTATTATCGCACGAGGCTTCTGCTAATTTTTATGGACAATCTTATTCCATCCCTGGCGACCCACAAGAAAATGGTTTTTCTATTGCAGAAAAATATTTGACCATGTCTAGTGGAATTGTAAACGATAGTTTAGGTTTTACGGGAACTGGATTAGATGTGCAATATACTATTGCAGCTGGTCCATACGAAATTGATTCTGCGGCAGAAGCAACTGTTGCCTTTGCATTTATTGCAGGCGATAGTTTAGCAGACTTGCAAGCAAGTGCGCAAGCAGCCCAAGCAAAATACAACTCTTTATCAGCTATTTCATCTGTTGGTGCTAACTCTTCACTTTTACCTAGCATGAGCCTATCTCCTAATCCAGCAAATCAACAAGTTGTATTGGTATTAAATTTTGTAAAGCCATGTGTAGCTAAAATAATTATCCGAGATCAATTAGGAAGAGTCATTCAACAGTTGAACGATCAACATTGGATGGCTGGTAAAACGCAACAAACCATTAACCTTGTTGGCTTTAAGCCTGGTATTTATTTTGTAACGATGCAGGCAGATGGAGCAAACATAACCCAGAAGCTTGTTATTTATTAATCCAATAAATAAAACAATTGGAAACAAAAAAAGGCTCGAACATTGTTCGAGCCTTTTTTATGATATATAAATTACAATGATTAGTTTTTAACTACTCTTGCAACTTTTTCATTTACTTTCACTAAATAAATTCCATTTGTGAAATTTGCTAAGTCAATTGTTCCGTTTGCAGAAACATTTTGTGTAGCAACTAATTTTCCTTCAATAGAATAAATTTTTGCGATGTTAATTTCATTCACGTTTAAACCTTTTATCGTAACTGTGTTTGCAGTAGGATTAGGATAAACATTTAAGCTAACCGCGCTTGTATTATTAATACCTACAGCAGGTTTGCTGAAGTAAACGTTGTCGATATAACAAATACCTGCACCTGTTGGCGCTCCTGATAAAATAAGTTGAGCAATATGTGATTTGTTGGTCAAGTTAGTAAAGTCAGTTAAAGGAATGTTAAGACTTACCCATCCATTTTGTGTAGGTGTAAACGTTAATTCGTGCTCTGTATCATCACCACCACCGTAACCAGCATCAGCACCAAAGTCAACTAATTTAATTCTTAAAGTAGTCATGTTTGGCGTCCATACATCTAAGTTGAAATGAGACATAGTAGAAGCATTGATTAAATTAGCTCCTGTAGTTTCGATACCTACAAAATCTAATGCCGAATATTTTTTTACATCATTACCTGCCACTTGCATGTCAGTTAAAGTTGCATTCGACCAAGCAGTTCTCCAAGTATCTACACCCACATTAGTATAAGCATTACTGAACATAGAAATTACATTAGCTGCTAATGCAGTAGGTGTAGGTGCTGCAGTAGTTGGCTCTAAAATAGTAGCTGGTTTGCTGAAATAAACATTATCGATAAATACAGTTCCTGTTCCTGCTGGATTACAAGAGAATATTAATTGAGCAATGTGACCTGTGGTAGTTAATCCAACAAAGTCTGTCAATGGAATATCAAAGCTGTTCCAACCTGCAATAATTGGGGTAAAAGATAATTCGTGTTCTTTGTCATCACCACCACCAAAAGCAGCATCAGCACCAAAGTCCACTAATTTAATTCTGAATGTAGTCATGTTAGGTGTCCAAGCATCTACATGGAATTTAGTCATATTAGCTGCATTGATCAAGTTTGGACCAACGGTTTCAATTCCAACAAAGTTTAAATCAGTATATTTTTTTGTATCGTTACCAGCAACTTGCACATCAGTTAAAGTAGCCGCAGACCATGAAGTTCTCCAAGTATCTACACCCACATTGGTATAAGCATTACTGAACATAGAAATTACGTCAGCTGCTAATGCAGTAGGAGTAGGAGCTGCAGTAGTTGGTTCTGTTGCCACAACAGCAGGCTTATCGAAATACACATTATCAATATAAACTGTTCCAGCAGCAGTTGGCAAGCCAGAGAAAATTAATTGTGCAATGTGTGCAGTTGTGGTTAGATTAGTAAAATCAGATAAATTAATGTCATAGCTATTCCAAGCATTTTGCGTTGGTGTAAAAACTAATTCATGGTCTTTATCATCACCACCACCGTAAGCACCATCAGCACCAAAGTCAACTAATTTAATTCTAAAAGTAGTCATGTTTGGCGTATAGGCATTCACATGGAATTTAGTCATTGCAGATGCATTGATCAAGTTTGGTCCAGTAGTTTCAATACCTACGAAATCTAAAGAAGAATATTTTTTAGTATCGTTACCTGCAATTTGAATGTCGGTTAATGTAGCGTTAGACCACGAAGTTCTCCATGTGTCAACACCTACATTGGTATAGGCATTACTAAACATAGAAATCACATCTGCAGCAGCAGCAGTAGGAGTTGGCGCTGCAGTAGTTGGATCCGAAGAAACAGAACCAGCACCAAAAGTAATGTTGTCTACATAAGTAATGTTGTCTGTTGTTCTTGCTTGAAAGTCTGGGAAAATAATTATTTGATCATTTGTTTCGCCAACTTTAGTAGCAAAGTTAAAAGTCAATTCTTCCCATTGGTTAATTACCGTATTCGCTACTTTAATTTCACCAGTTGATCCACCACTTGCCGTAGCAAATTTAATTCCAACATCAGAAAGTACTGATTTGTAAACCATCATTTTAACTACACAGTTTGAAGCAGATAAAGTGAAAGTACCAATACCAGCTCCATGCGAGCTTTCGTAACCAGCCCAAGGCTGACCAGCTGCAGTAGCTGTAAATTTACAAACAGTTGCTGAACTGTTTATACCAGTTGTGCTTGGGTTTGCAACCATTGTAATAGCAGGGTTTGTTGTGCCATTTTCAAAAGTTGTCCAAGTCCATGCGTTTCCATATGCACCTGTTTCAAAGGTGATGGGCGCGTTTTGAGCAAATGCCATACTTGATAGCATCATCAAAAATAAAAAGGAGATTTTTTTCATAATTGTTTTTTTTAAGTTATTCTTTGATTATTTATTTTAATTGGGTAAGTATTTAAAATTTTTAAGGATTATTTCGTGTGCTAAGCCGTTGTTTGGTGCGGCGCCGTTCAACAACCAAAAATTAAATCGAATTTTTGTTGAATCGCCAGGTGCCGGAATCACCATTGGATCCGAAACCCTACTGCCCTCTATTTTAGTTCGGCTAATATTGTTTTTTGTAAACACATGGTGTGAAATTTGTTGCGTGCCAAAAATACTTTCTCCAACATAACTTTTCCAAACAATACTGTCTGGCGTCCATTGCATAGTATAGGTACAAGTACTTGCATTGTATTTAGTTGGAATATTGGGTTTGTGCGTGCGTTCTGCATATGGCGCAGGATTGCTAAAAATAACTGGTTGTACACTATAAGTTACTGGCAAAGTATCATTTGCATCACCCCATTTTGCAAATTCAATATCTACTTCCGAATTACCAGATTTTTGGAAAGAGTAATCATCCCAAGTAAAAAAACCAAACACTGTCATGGGGTCAAAATTTCTAATGTCTGTTTCGCAGGTTAATTGATAGGTGCCATAACCAAATCTTTTGGTACTGACAATTTCACTGCATTGCCAAAATCCATTTTTTTGTTGAATTTTTAAATGCAATTTTTGTTGATTGTCTACCCATGCAGCAGTACTATCTCCTAAAAAACGATTAGGGCCTGGACCAACGGGTGTTATTTTGTTTTTGTAATTAAAATAAAAACCCGAAAAATACAAGTCGCCTTTTTCTTCATAGATGTTTGCAGGCGCAGACTGTTCGCAGCCATATCCTAGCGCAACCAAAGCAAGTAAACTAAATATTTTATATTTTTTAATTAACATAAATTCTTTTGGTTTCGTTTTGTATCATTAAATCAAATTCGCCAGCTTCTGTTACTCTTTTTAATTGCTTGTTTACAAATGCCAATTCATTTTTATGAATTTGGAAAGTGATTGTTTGTTGCTCGCCTGCTTTTAAGTTTATTTTTTTAAATGCCAATAGTTTTTTAACAGATGGTGTTATGGAAGCAACTAAATCTGCATAATAGATTTGTACTACTTCTTTACCTTCTATTTCACTATTATTTTTTACCACTACACTTACTCCAATCGAATCGTTTTCGTTTAAAGTGATTTTAGAGACCGCCATGCCGCTATAGATAAAGTTACTATAGCTCATTCCAAAACCAAAATCAAATGCAGGGTTGTAGCCTTTGTTACTAAAATCTACATTAATATTTTCCGCATATTTACGATCATAATGTAGCAAACTATTGGCATCGGCCGGGTAACTAAACGGTAATTTACCACTCGGGTTTGTTTCGCCACAAATAACCGATGCAATGGCTTTTCCGCCTTCGTCACCTGGTAAATAGGCATATACAATGGCATCAACTAAAGGGATAATATTTTTTAAAATTCTTGGTCTATTAAAGGTGCAAACTAAAATAATTGGTTTATTTAATTTGCTCAATGCAAATACCAAGTCTTCTTGTGCTTTTGGTAAATATAAATTATCAATATTTCCTGGTATTTCTGTCGAAGGAGTTTCTGCTAAACAAATAATAATTTTGTCTGCGTTTTTTGCTTTTGCTAAACAATCATCAATATTAATGATTTGATCAATACTACTGCCTGCAGCGAAGGCAACGCGATTGGCGCCAGCAAATTTTTGGATAGCAGCTAGTGTGGTTAATTTATTTTTAGTATTAAAATTAGTATCGACGCCTTGCCATGTATGCGTCCAAGCGCCATTTAAATAATTCAAACTATTGGCTCCAGGTCCGCAAACAAAAATCGATTCGTTTTTATTTTTCAGAGGAAGTGTTTGTTTATTATTTTTCAAGAGTGTAATACATTCGCTTGCCACTGCTAAACTTTTTGCAGCATGTTCGGATGAACCAAACAGCGGATACTTGGTTTGGGTATCTTTAGTCTCAAATAAACCTAACTCATATTTCAAGGTTAATATTCTGCTTACCGAACTATCAATTCGAGTCATT
Organism: uncultured bacterium; assembly: GCA_903838995.1. Taxonomy (GTDB): domain Bacteria; phylum Bacteroidota; class Bacteroidia; order Sphingobacteriales; family Sphingobacteriaceae; genus CAIKLP01. The sequence goes on from CAIMAP010000021.1 coordinate 13,449, forward strand.
GGAATACGGCCTTCTTTTATTAATTCAATGAGTAATTCTGTATACTGGTAATCGTTCGGTGTCATACTCATATCTATGCCAGCCATAATGGCCATATAAACCGCTTCTTTTTTGGTGGCAGCTACATGGTGCATATCTACTAGTTTATAGATGTCTTCCCAATCTGTAACAGCAACACCTTTAAAGCCCAATTCTTTTCTTAATAGCGTAGTTAAAATATCGTAATTCGCATGTACAGGTGTTCCGTTTATATCGGCAGAATTGATCATGACTGTTTTGGCGCCTTGATCTATAGCTGTTTTAAAAGTAGGTAGGTAATACTCCCGCATTTCTCTTTCGGAAAGCCAAATTGGAGTTCGGTCTTTTCCACTCAATGACATGCTATAACCTAAGAAATGTTTCATGCAAGCCGCCACATGGTAAGGACTGTATTTGTTATCACCTTGCAAACCATTAATGGCTGCTTTGCTCATGCTATTGGCTAAGCAAACATCTTCTCCAAATGTTTCAAAAAAGCGTGACCATAAGGGTTGTCTGCCTAAATCTAAAACTGGCGAAAAATTCCAAGGAATTCCAGTTGCCCTAGCTTCGTATGCTGTTACTTCGTAGCCTTGTTTTACTAAGTCGGGGTTCCAAGTTGCTGCTTGTGCAATTTGTTGTGGAAATAAAGTGGCACCAATGGTGTAGTTGTTTCCGTGAATGGCATCAATGCCATAAATGACTGGGATCTGTAATTTTGTATTTTTCGTTTCTGCCCCGATGGCTGCAAATATTTTTTGCCAATTCTCCCGGCTAATTGTACCACTGCCGCAGCCAACATTTAAAAACGATCCAATATGGTATTGATTAATGGCTTTCTTTAATTTGGCTTGATTAATAGATTGCGGTTGTGTTAAATTGCATACATCGCCATTGGCAATCACACCTAAGTCAAGCTGCGTCATTTCTCCGGCCTTTTCTTCGATGCTCATTTTGCCAATTAAAGCGGCAATATCAATTTGTTTTTTTTGTGCAAAAACCGTTAGGTTACAAAAAATCAAAGCAAAGAATAAGGTATTTTTAATGCGATTCATTTTACAATCTCACAATTTTAATATCATCTAAATATATTTCTCCATCACCTTCTAGCTGAATGATAAATTGCTTTACTTTTTCAAGGTCGAAGTTTTTAGATTTAAAATCAAATTTTTTCAAAGGAATACTAACTGTTGTCCAGTTTTCTGAATTAAATTCGCCAGATGCTTGGCTCATTTGAAAACCAACATAACTTTGCACACCCGAGTAATCTTCGAAAGCAAAAGCAACTGGAAAATTTTTAAAGTTTCCATTCACCGATTTTACTTTCATTTGCACTGCGCAGTCTTCACTTACATCTAGCATATCTTTAGCCATCCAGCTATTCCAGCCAAATCCAATACCAATCCATTTGCAGCCACCAGCAATTTTATCCCACTTTACTTTTAAGCCAGCCTTCCCATTATATACATAATTTCGTTCTGTACTTAAACTTACACAATTCCGTTCGGGCGAAACCCAAACACTATTATCGTAATCATCTTTAAAAATATGAACCGCTTTGAAACCGTTAATTTCTTCTGTATTAATTTGAGCGTTTAGGTCGTATAAAGATTTTTCTTGCACTTGAACCATGGTGCTACAAGCACTCATTGTAAGTGTGAGTAAAACGAAACTAGCTATGTAAATTATTTTGTTCATTAAAGGTCTAGCGCTTTATTTTGGGTAAAAGAAATTAAATCAATTTTACACCTAGCAAAACCCAAATTAGGATCTGCTAATTGCAAGAAAGATATTTTGCCTATTTTATCAGGGTTATGTTGTTTATTACCATTAGGACTTGCAGGATTTCCATTTACCAAGGTTACGATATCTGCGTATTTTACCGAAACTAATCTCCATCCAATCCAATTTACATCTATGCTGTAATCGTATTCGTCTTCTTTTGCTGCATCAAAAACACCATCACTATTTTCATCTTCTTTAAATTGAAACAAGGCTTTGGTCATGTTTGTTTTTGGATCTGGATCACCATAAATCAAAACGTTAAAATATTCCGCCTCTGGGTTGTTGCTCAAAGGGAAAGTGACATTGTTATTATAAGCATTGGCATTGAAATCGACTAAGCCTATTAACCAATCCCAATTTACAGTACCACCCATGTTTAAGTATTTTGTACCTTCTGGCGCAAAATTATCTGCTTTAACCAGGCATTCCATGCTTGCGCCAGATTGAAAAAACTTGGTCCATTTTGGATCTAAGCCATTTTCAAAATTGGCAATCATTCTTGCACCAGTAGGAAGTAGTTTAGTTTTTGATATACTAATAGTAGTGCTTGCGCTATCGTTTTCGCTAGCGATTAAAAGCGTTGCAGTGCAATTCTCCGTTTTAAATAAAGGGAATAAAGTAGTCGATCCATTCCAAGTGGCATTGCTAGCATCTATTACTTTACTTTCGCCGCTAATAATTTTTGTTGCTTTTGAAATAGAACCTTTGATGGTAATTTTCCAAGAAACTATTTTATTAAAGCGAGCTGAAAAAATAGCGTTGCTATTTTCAAAATCTGCCGTTGCTTTATCAACCTTAAATGATTCGATAATCGCAAACTTGCTATTAATTTCATTGATACTTGGTCCGTCGAAAGTATTTTCTTTCCTGCATGCGCTCAGTCCAATGCTCACTAAGCCAACGAATAATAATAATGTCTTTTTCATATTATAATAGAATATTATAGATTAATCCAAATTGATTGATTTTAAAATCAGCCATAGCTTTATTGTTGATGGTCGACCGATCTTGATAACTGCTTTGTTGTAATAAGGCACATAAATAAGCTTTAGGGCTAAAATTAATTCGCAAACCCACTGCCGCTATTTGTTGGCTAAGGTTATAATTGCTATTCCTGAAATAAGTGACTTCCGAATATTCGTTTCTTTCGGTAATAAAACTATTTCCATTATTTTGTTGTTGCACAAAACCCGCTAACAATTCAAGGTCAGGAATAATTTCATAGTTCATGCCCAAGCTTACTTGCAGGTTTTTATAATCAATATTTTCAGTGGCATAAATACTATTTCTAGTGGTTTGTTGTAAACGCAATCCTAATTGAACTTCGAATTTATTAGCTAATCCGATGAGTGTATGGAATGGAATTTTGCTATTTAACTTTACTTGGCTAAAAGCTTTCAATGCATCCGAACCTTGACCTCTAATTTCGTTTAATCGATATACTTCTGCTTGAATATGGATATTGTTTTTGCTTTGGAATTGTAATTTACCATAAGCACCTACTCTATTAAAAGTAGCTAAACCATAAGGTAGAATATCATTAAAAACTTCGTTCTCCGCAGCAAGCGAGGTGCTGATCGTTCTATTGTAAATATTTTCATTACCAATCATATCAATTAAAGTGATAGGTCTTAATTGTTGATTGTTGGTAAAGCGATTGAAAAACAATGTTGGTGCATTGTAGTTCACATCTTTGCTTTGCGCTCCAATACTTCTAAAATCTGGGCCTACATTTAAGTAGCCAACACTAATATTGGTATGAAAATATGCTAAATAAAGTTTAGCATAGGCATTCACGAAATAATCATTTAATACAGGTGCCAAAGTATCTGCCGAATAATTCCAATTGCTAATACCCGCTTCGCCAGCAAGTTTCAGGGTGTTTTGTGCAATGGCATGATTGATAGACCAATCAAAAGTATGTATGGTATTACTGAATAAATTATTATTAGCGGTAGTTGCTTTTAAATCGAAGGTAGAATTGTAGGTATATCCAAAACGGAATTGATTGCTTTGAACAATATTGATATTTCCGCCAGTCATCAATCGCTCGTTTACATTCGCAAAATTGGTGGCATTTAATCGAGTAACAAAACCATTGAAATTAATTTCTTTTAAGAATTTGGAAAAGCTTAAACCAAAATCAACATTGGCACCTTGCATTCTCCAAGTATTATTTTGATAAAATTGTTCGTAAGAAACTATATTTTGTTGCAATTTAAAAACGCTCGGCATGGAATCTAATTGATCTGCATGCTGATTGTATAAAGTGAATGGGCTTTGTCTTAAATTTAAATCACCAATTTGGTATCTCAAAGCATTACCAACAACTCCTTTCACCCAAAGCTGTCTTACATCAAATTGCACACCCGAACCCCAAAAACCACCGTAATTATTTTTAATACGGAACATGCCCATAATTTCGGTTTGTTTATTCGGTTGAATATTGAAGCCTAAATCGAGTAGCGTATAACCACCATAGTTATTTTTAGCCGTTGTGGTATCTGCAAGCGTATCGCTCACGCTCAGGGCATTGCTAAATACAGAAGACCTAGCGCCGCCTATAAAACTAAGCTTCCTTGCTTTTTGTGCATATCCTTGTAAACTTGCTAAAGCAAGTGCAAAGAAAAATATCGTTTTTTTGTTCATCATCATTTTTTAAAAAAACATTTTTACTTCTACTGTAGTTTCAAATCCCTTGTATTGGTCATTGGCATAACTACTGTCTTGATAATCCATCCAGCGTTGTCTTAGGTATAATCCCGCCGATTTACTCAACTGTATATCTAAACCTGTTGCAAAACTATAACCCGTTTGATTTTTTGGTCTGCTACTTTGCACATCAATTGCGGTTTGGTAGTTCGCAATAATTCTTTCGAAACTCAGGTAGTTATTCCAAATTAATTTTGGATTAATAACATAGTAAGATTCTATTTGATGGCAATAATTACGCACTAAGGCTCTTTCTGTAAACACCAATAATCCACCATCTTTCAGGCTACTCATACTAGAAAAGTTTTGAACAGAATTAAAGGAACCTAAATAAAACAAATACAAATCTTTGTTTGCTAAAATGGTTTTGTATTTTGAATTAATTTCTAGCGTATTGAAATACTTTTTTTGATTCGGCAAACCTGTTGCAGGATTGATATCCGTTATATTTAATGTTTCAAAAACATTACGATAAATTTTATTTAGGTTTTTGTATGGACCTACATTGCTTGGAAATCCCCATCTCCAAAATCTCGATAAGGCTAAACTATTAAAGGCATGCGAATAAGTAATACCTGGCGAAAGGTTTTCTAATTCCATGGAAGAACTGTAGCCAATAGAATTTTTTAATCTTCCAAAATTCAATTGCGAATTTATTTCTATTCCTTGTCTGTTATTGGCTAGTTGCCCTATTGGCAAAATAGCACTCGACACCGGAATCAAAACGGCTTGTGTTAAATTTGAATTAGTTTGAACGCTTTGCTGTATAGAGGAGTTAATAAACACGGCATTATTATTGAAAACGCGCGGGCTTACTCTGTAAAAATGAATTTCTGTTGGAAATTGATCTGCAATGGGGTAGGCTAGTTTAATAGAAATCGCTTCCCCGTATTTGGTATAGTTTTGATTAATATGGGTATTACCCATCCCAATTTCTGCCCATATTTTTAATCTTTCAATGTAATGGGTAATTTCTAAAGTGTGCACCGAAAATCCAGTCGTATTTTTAGCAAGGGAATCTAGGTAAGTATTGTTATTGAATGAATTGGCCGAAATGGCATTTTGATGTTGCTTGTAAAACTTAGTTAGTTTGCCGCCAAAAGAATTATTAGGTAAAGCAAGCACGCCGCCATCAAATTGTGTTTTACCAGTCATTAAACTAAAAGCAAAATCATTTGGTAGTTGGGCGCCGTCTATAATTAAACCTTGAAATGCTTGATTTCCCCAGCGTTGGTCTTGGTTAATGGCACCCGAGTTAAAAAAATCAACATACCTCGAATCCATCGAGGGTGTATTTGGATCCCATGGATTTCTTTCAAATAAACTGTAACGATTATAACCTTTATTAGCTTGAAAAGTAAATGGAGAAAGTAAATGCCAATTAATACCACCCGTTCTAACATTAAAGGTTCCAAATGAGGTATTAAAATTACCAAATAAATTTACACCTAAATTGAGTCCTTTCACATTTTCTGTTTGACCTAATCCAGTCATCGGTGCCCACATATATAAGTCGGTACCAAAAGAAGTTTTACTCGACGCAAAACCTTTAATGTTGAGCATTAATTGTGGAATTTGACTATCGTCGCCTACAAAAATATTTCTTTTGTTATTTTCTAAATGAGGGTAAATAACAGACATATCTCTATAGTTTGTAATAAAGCGATAATATCCATTTACTTCTAGCCCTTCTAAAACTGCTTGCGCTGATTTTGGAAATACGCCTTGTGCATTATTTTCAACCGAAACAATGGTTACTATGGAATCTGCTTTTTGCTTTTCTTTAATTTCAAAAGCATTCGCATACGCAGAAACCCCCGCACTCAGGATATAACTCATTAAAACAATTTTTTTCAATTGTCCCATATTATTCGTTGAAATTATTCATGTCGGTGTATTTGAATTCAATGAATTTACCTTGAGGTTCATTTGCGCCCCTAGCTATTACTTTGAACGGAATGTTTGCATAAGCCATTTTGTTTTGATAAGTAACCGAAACAAAAAGCCTATATGCGCCTGCATTTTGTGGTGCTCTAAATTTTATTAGATTTTTTTGTGAAGTCTTTTTAATTAATCCAGTTATTTCTGATGCCGCATCTTCCACATCACCGCCCGATTTTTTATCGGTACTTTCTTCTATAATACGCCAGTTGTAACTTGCTTTTTCCATATTTGCATTTCCTGCAAGTTGAATATTGATATTGGCATCGAAAATTCCAGATGCTTTTAATTCAATATTGTCTGTTGCTTTTTGTTGCTCAACCTGAAAGCTTAGAATAGTGGGAGCGGGGTTTGTTAAAACCTTACCGGTAAAAACTTCTTCGAGTGCATCGATGGGTTCGGTTGGAATATTATTTTTTGAAAACAAGCCATACCATGTTTCGGTATACTCTTGTTTGGCGCCCCATAAAAATGCATAAGAGCCTAAACAAGTATTGGAATTTTTCTCGATGTAATTTTTATATCGGCTGAAATAGACTTCTTTTTTTTCTGTGCTATTTTGCTCTATCGAAACACCCCATTTAGTTTGTGGTGATTCCCAATGACCATTAGGACCCCATTCGGTAATCATATATGGGCCATTCCATCCAAACTTTGCAATATGATTGGGCACATTGCCAATATCACCATAGGTATTAATGGAATAAATATCGATATCTGGACAACGAGCGGTAATAAAAGCTACTTCTAAAGAGTCTAAGCCTGCTGTAACCGTAGTGGTTGGATGATTAGGATCGGTTTCGTGAATGTATTTAGCAATATCTTGAATGGCGTTCCAAACATTCGGGTTGGTATAGTTTAGATCTACTTCGTTCCCCACGCCCCAAATTAATAAGGCAGGATGGTTTTTAAATCGGTCAATAACAGTTTTAAAATAAGCCAATTGTTTCGCTACTTTTTCTTTATTGTTATAATCGAAACCATGTCTTTCATGTTGCACCCAAAGACCAAGCATGACTGTTAATCCATTGCGTTGCGCTTCGTCTAATACTTCTTGTGCACGCTCCACACCCCATGTTCTAAGGGAGTTTGCGCCTATGGCCACCATTTTTTCCATGTTCACATCGCCACCCACACCTTTTATATAATAAGGCTTTCCATTTCTTTGCATTTCAAAACCGTTACTTGTTTTCACAACTTTGGTTTGTGCCGCAAGAGAAATTCCTATCAACAAAAAAAGACTTAAAATGATTAATTTTTTATTCATGCTAAATCAAATATAACATTAAAATATGTAAAAATGTATTAAATACACTAAGCTATATTTTTTTGATTTAATATATTGAATATCAATACATTGGTCTATTTATTATTAATAAATCAGGGTTAGACGATCAATGCCTTAAAATCCTTCGGATTAAAATAAATCATTCAAAAATGCTATAAGCCAACTATATAACATGTCAAATTGACTTCTTGTTTTTTTATTCTTATTTAATGTTCAAATAAAATATATTTACAATTCAATCAATTAAAATATATGCAACAAAACAATCCTTCCAATGCTGCAAAAATGCAAGCAACAAATTACGGCGCATTAAGTACCCTTATTACCGTATTTTTTTTCTGGGGCTTTATTGCTGCAGGAAATGGTGTTTTTATTCCTTTTTGTAAAGATTATTTCCACCTCGATCAATTTCAAAGTCAATTAGTCGATTATGCATTTTATGTAGCTTATTACATTGGCGCATTAGTTATTTTCATGATCAGTAGTGCTACTGGAAAGGATTTGGTTGGTTCTTGGGGTTACAAAAAAAGTATCGTTTATGGCTTATTGTTTAGTGCAATTGGCGCAGTTGCTATGATTATTGCAGTAAATGCAAATACATTTGCAGGCATGTTGGTTGGCTTATTTATAGTTGCACTTGGCTTTAGTTTACAGCAAACTGCAGCCAATCCATTTGCCATTTCATTAGGCGATGAATCAACTGCAACAGGAAGAATAAGTTTAGGTGGTGGAATCAATAGTTTTGGAACCATGATTGGTCCAATCATTGTTTCTTTGCTTTTATTTGGTACAGCTGCAGCAACAGAAGAACAAACAAAAAATCTGGGTTTAAATAATGTGAGTTTTATGTATGCCGGTGTTGGCGCCTTGTTTATTGCCGCCGCCGCATTATTTAACTTTAGTAAAAAAGTGCCAGCAGGCTTAAATATCGAAAAGCAAGAACCTGCAAATAAAGCATTGAATGTTTTATTAGTCATAACAGGGCTATTAATTTTCATGTTTATTCCAGTGTTTAAAAGTTATATTGGATTAGCCACAGATTTATCTGCATCACAGCAATATGATTTAGAATTGTATCGATTCAAATGGTTATTAGGCGCATTGTTTGTGATTATTTTCGGCATGTTATTTTCTTTTCAATCTGCCAAAAAAAATCCACATGGTTGGGGTGCCATGCAATATCCTCAATTGGTATTAGGCATGTTAGCCATATTCACTTATGTAGGTGTAGAAGTAGCTATACAAAGTAATTTAGGTGAATTATTAAAACAAGATTATATGGGAGGTTTTGCCTCTTCTCAAATCTCTCCTTATATCAGCATGTATTGGGGAAGTTTAATGATTGGTAGATGGGCCGGAAGTATCAATGTTTTCAACTTGTCTAATCAAATCAAACGTTTATTATTATTGGTGGTGCCATTGCTTGCGTTCGGTATAATTATTGGCGTGAATGTATTGGCGCAAAAAGACATGTCGCCTTTATATGCCTATGTACTTTGCGTAGCCATATTAATTGCCGCATTTTTTATCTCAAACGATAAACCCGTTAAAACTTTATTAACCTTTAGCGCATTAGGAATTGTTTCTATGTTAATTGGTTTGTTTACACAAGGACAAATTGCAATTTATGCATTATTGAGTGGCGGTTTATGGTGTAGTATTATGTGGCCAAGTATATTCAGTTTATCATTGGCTGGTTTAGGAAAATACACTACCCAAGGTTCTGCATTTTTAGTGATGATGATTTTAGGCGGAGGAATTATTCCACCACTACAAGGTAAGCTAGCCGATATGATTGGCATTCATCAGTCTTATTGGGTTACGGTCATCTGCTTTACTTATATCGCATTTTTTGCCATCGCGGTTAAAAGAATTTTAACCAAGCAAGGAATCGAATACGATAGCCCTGCTACAAGCGCACATTAAAAAAAAGAGCGGTCAATAATCATTGGCCGCTCTTTTTTTTTGAAAGAAAAAAATTAGGGTTTTAAAAAACAAGTTCTGCATCGAGGTTCGTAGTTTTCTTTCTCACCCAATAAAACTTGCGTATCAATATTTACCGTTCTAAATGAATGACTAGCCGGTTGTCCACATTGCACACATACCGCTTGTACTTTAGTCACTTGTTCTGCAATGGCCATCAATGCTGGCATTGGGCCAAATGGCATGCCTAAATAATCCATGTCTAATCCTGCAACAATTACGCGAATACCTTTACTTGCTAGTTGTTCGCATACAGCAGGTAAGGCCTCATCAAAAAATTGTGCTTCATCTATTCCAACTACTTCGGCATTATTTAATAATAATAAAATAGCTTCTGCGTTATTTACAGGAGTCGCGTTAATCGTATTTGCATCATGAGATACAATGGCTGTTTCGTTGTATCGAATATCTAAGCTTGGTTTAAAAGTTTCAATATTTAATTTAGCATATTGCGCTCTTTTTAAACGGCGAATGAGTTCTTCTGTTTTACCCGAAAACATGGAGCCGCAAATCACTTCGATGCTACCTTTGTGTTGTAACATGCGTGGTTGGTTTTCTTGAATGGAGGTCATCTCACAAATATAATAATTGAAATCGCAGGAAAATGAGATTTTTGAATTAAATTTGCTTTGCTGAATAAATAAAACAATGATGAATAAAGAAATATTAATAGATAAGATTGCGTTTATTTCGGAAGAATTACAAGTGCAATCAATGGATTGGCTCAAAAGAGGCTATCAAATTACGCCACTCGAAGTAGGGGTATTTCTTTCTAATATCAATTATTTAGCAGAACAGGCTAATTATTTAAATCATTTTTTAAAAACAGTAGAAGGCTTACCAGCTGTTCCAGTTCCAGCAATGCCAATCATCAATACGGCGGTAACTGTAGAGTCGCTTTCTGCTGCAATAGCCAATGCAGCTCCATCTAATCAATCAAATGCCAGTCAACAGCCCGAAATCACTTTACACGAACGCTTGAGCGAGCAAACTAGCACTACCTCATTAGCCGATACACTAAAAAGACAAAGCAGCATCAAAGATTTGTCTTTCAGTGTCAACGATAAAATGTTTATTGTTTCCAATTTATTCGACGAAAATCAAAATGATTTCAATAGAATAATGACCCATATTGCCACACTAGATGCATGGGACGAAGTAGAAATTTATTTAAATGAAACCTGCACTATTCCTTATCAATGGGAAAATAAAGAGGCAGATAAAAAACATTTCTTTAGAATTTTAAAACAAAGATTCGCGTAAATTAATTTTTTTGAACGCGCTTCAAGTCTAGTATATTCAAGCCATTGCTGGGTAATCCGCTAATATTATTTTGTATTAATTTAACAGATTGATCGTAATATAATATAACGACAGGTGCTTCTTCCATAATAATATTGTCCATTTTTTGGTAGATGCGATAGCGAGCAGAGTCGTTCTTCTCTTTAAAAGATTGTTCGAAAAGAGCATCGTATTTGGCATTGCTAAAATGTGTATAATTAGGGCCATTGGGTACAAAGTTTTTAGAATAAAAAACCGCTAAATAATTTTCTGCATCTGGATAATCTGCAATCCACGAACCCCTAAAAAAGCTCACATTTTTCTTCGCAATTAATTCTCTTAAACTAGATCCTTGGTGAATTTCAATTTTAGTATTGATGCCTACCGCACTTAATTCATTTTGCACAAACTCAATTAAATCTCGGTAGGTATTGGTGGTATTTAAAGTTATAATTGGCAAGCCTTTTCCGTTTGGAAAACCAGCTTCGGCTAATAATGCTTTTGCTTTTGCAGGATTATACGAATAGCCTTTTATTTTTTGCGCATCAAAGCCTGGCATGCCTTTAGGAATGAAGCCTGCGTGGCCAGGCGTTCCTATGTTATTTTGTAAATAGGCAACCATTTTTTCTTTATCAATGGCGTAATTAATAGCTTGTCTAATGCGTTTATCTTTGGTGGCAGATTGCTGTACTATTGGCAAGGTGGTGTCTAGCAACATACCTAAATATTCAGTGTTTAAATAAGGCGCTTTTGTTAATTTAAATCGACCTATATATTTTTCTCTTAGCTCACCTTCTTTTGTCAATACATCATTTCGGTAGCTACCATCAATACCAAAAAAACAATCTAGATTCTTTTTTACAAATTCTAAAAATGCCGTTTGCTTATCATTAATAAATGAAATTTTTACCGCATCTAAATACGGAAGGCGATGCTGTTTTTCTTTTTCAAAATAATTTTCGTTTTTCAGGAATGTCATTACTTCACCTTCCTTCCAATAAGAAAAGCGAAAAGGACCAGTACCAATTGGGTGATTCCTAAAATCTTTTCCATAAAAATCTACAATTTCTTTTGGAACAACAGAGCAGTATTGTACCGTTAATAGACTTAAAAATGCAGGAAAAGTTTTGCTTAAGGTAATTTGAAAAGTACTGTCGTTGATGGCTTGAAAGGCACTGCTATCGGCCACTTTATCGTTAAAAATCCAAGCACCAGAAGAAGCGACTTTGGCATCAATTAAACGCCTAAAACTATATACAAAATCTGAAGCAACTACTTTTCTGCCTTTGCCATTTAAAAACTTTTCGTGGTTATGAAAATATACATTCGATCTTAAATGAAAAGTATAAACTAAACCACTTTGGTTGATATCCCAAGATTGGGCAATGGCTGGCTGTGTTTGCGAATTACTATCTAATTGTGTTAGTCCATTAAATAATTGGTTTACGCACCAAATATTCATTTGGTTTCTAGCAAAAGCAGGATCGAGCGAAGTTACTCCCACATCAATATTCATTTTGAATACTTTTTTGGGGTTGCTAGCCTGATGTTTGCATCCTATAGCCATTAAAGTAAGGGCTAAAAAGCTTATTTTTATTTTTTTGAAAATTGCTCGCATGTTTTTTAATACTTTCGCAAAGTAAAATATAAAAATGAGTTATAAAAGGGTAATTTCTTTATTGCCGGCAGCCACAGAAATCATCTGTGCTTTGGATTCGGAAAATTGTTTAGTTGGCATTTCACACGAATGTGATTTTCCCGCACACATTTCGCATTTGCCAAAATGTACCAGTACAGTAATTCACAACAACCTTTCGAGCCTCGAAATAGATCAAATGGTTGCTCAGCAAGCCTTAGCAGGCTTATCACTTTACCAGCTAAATTGGGAGCTCATCAAATCTTTGCAACCCGATTTAATTATTACACAAGATCAATGTAAGGTTTGTGCCATACACCTAGACGACCTAAAAGCGCATATCCAATTAGCTTTGGGTTATCCAGTCGCAATCATTTCTATCAATCCTAGTACCATCGAAGATATTTTTTTAAACATCAAAGAAATAGCTAAGGCATTATCGAAAGCCGAATTAGCCGAAACGCTGCTCGAAGATTACCAAGACCGATTAGACCTTATTGCCCACAAAGTAAAACATGTGAAACAAAAGCCTAGCTTGGTTTTTATTGAATGGCTCGATCCATTAATGACGGCTGGGCATTGGACGCCTTCCTTAATTTCACTAGCAGGCGCGCATTGTATGCTGTCAAATCCAGGGCAAAATTCTCAAAAAAATAATTGGTCCGACTTACAACAAGCTGATCCAGATTTTATTGTCATTGCCCCATGTGGTTTTAATTTGGAGCGAATCAAACAAGAAATTCATTTATTGCAGACAAACCCACATTGGGCAGATTTAAAAGCGGTAAAAGAAAATCGCGTTTTTATAGCCGATGGCAATGCCTTTTTCAATAGACCAGGGCCACGAATCATCGATTCTGCCGAAATTATAGCGGAAATCTTGCAAGTAAACCAGTTTTATTTCGGTTTAGAAGGAAGTGCATGGGAATGGACCAATTAGCCATCTAAAAGTCTAAATAATTTCGTATTTTAGCCATTAGCAGGAATCAATCAAAAATGCTTTAAATAGCTGTTAAACCCTGTTTTTAACAGGCTAATTCAAAATTAAATAAATAAATGGGTAAGATCATTGCGTTAGCAAACCAAAAGGGGGGCGTTGGAAAAACAACTTCGTCTATCAATTTAGCAGCAAGTTTGGCTGTTTTAGAATATCGCACACTATTAGTAGATGCCGATCCTCAAGCCAATGCGACTTCAGGAATTGGTTACGATCCTAGAGAAATCAAAGCGAGTATATACGAGTGCATTATCAATAGTGTTGAACCTAGAGATGCAATCTTAGCAACCCATACACCAAACTTAGATTTATTACCTGCCCATATCGATTTAGTGGGTGCCGAAATAGAAATGATCAATTTACCCGATCGAGAACATAAAATGAAAGAAGTCTTTGCAAAAATCAAAGACCAATACGATTTTATTATCATCGATTGTTCACCATCGTTAGGCTTAATTACTATTAATTCCTTAACTGCTGCCGATTCGGTCATTGTGCCGGTTCAATGCGAATATTTTGCACTAGAGGGTTTAGGTAAATTATTAAACACCATTAAAATTGTACAATCAAGGTTAAATCCAAATTTACAAATCGAAGGCATTTTACTAACCATGTACGATGTCAGATTGCGTTTATCAAATCAAGTAGTCGAAGAAGTAAGAACACATTTTCAAGGCTTAGTATTTGATACCATCATTCAAAGAAATACGCGTTTAAGTGAGGCGCCAAGTTTTGGAGTGTCTGTTATTATGCACGATGCATCCAGTAAGGGAGCGATTAATTACCTCAACCTTGCCAAAGAAATTTTGCAAAAAAACGGTTTAACCAAAGAAGTAGAAAACACTGATTTAAAAAATAATTAATGAGTAGCGCAACGAAACGAAACGCTTTAGGGAGAGGTCTTGGAGCATTATTAACTGATAACGATATTGTGAATCCTAAAAGTACAGGGTTGCCTCCAATTGTTTCCAATAATAACAGCATCGATAGCATTGATATCAATTTAATCGAAACCAATCCTTATCAGCCCCGCGATACTTTCGAAACAGAAGCTTTGAAAGAATTAGCAGCTTCTATAAAAGCACAAGGAATTATTCAACCATTAACCGTTAGAAAATTATCGAATAATGCGTATCAATTAATTTCTGGCGAACGCAGATTGCGCGCCAGTAAATTAGCTGGTTTAACCGAAGTGCCGGTTTATATTAGGGCTGCGAATGATCAAGAAATGTTAGAAATGGCATTGATTGAAAACATACAAAGAGAAAATTTAAATGCCATTGAAGTAGCCATTTCATTTCAACGCATGTTAGATGAATGCAGTTTAAAGCAAGAAGAATTAGGCGATCGGGTAGGAAAAAATAGGTCGACCGTTACCAATTATTTGAGACTATTAAAGTTGCCACCCGTAATTCAGGCTGCCTTAAGAGATTCAAAAATATCGATGGGTCATGCAAGGGCAATGATCTCTATGGACTCTATAGATAAACAGTTGTATGCCTTCGAAGAAGTTTTAAAGAATGATTTATCGGTTCGTAAATTAGAAGATTTAGTGCGCAGCATGTCTGATAAAAACACAATTAAATCAACCGATAAAACAAAGAGTCCTGCAGCCAAAGCAGAACAAGCATTTTCTTCAGAATACCAAAGAATTCAATCCGATTTAGCTGCCAAATTTGATGCTAAAGTTAGTTTGAAAGCAGATAAAAACGGGAGCGGAAATATTCAAATTCCATTTATTTCTACCGATGATTTAAATAGAATATTAGAAATGTTAGATTGGTAAATGATGCATAAATGGCTACTGTTTTTCAGTTTGTTTGTCATTAGCTTTACCCATGCGAAGGCTCAATCATCAACACCTTCGGTTGTTTTACTGAATCCACATTCGCCAAACAAAGCAGCTAATTTATCTGCTTTGTTGCCAGGTTTAGGGCAAGTCTATAACAAGCAATATTTAAAAGTGCCTGTTTTTTATGCAGGTGCTGCGGGTTTGATTTACGGTATTCGTTGGAATAACTTACAATATAAAAAGTATTTAAATGCGTATCGACTAGATGCCGATACCAGTGCCAGCACGCAATCCGAATTTTCCGGTTTGTATTCTGTGGCTAATCTTATTGTCTTAAAAGATTTTTACAGAAGAAACCGAGATTTATCGGCAATTGTTTTGTCGTTGTGGTATGCAGCTAACATTGTAGATGCTTATGTTTATGCACAATTTTATAATTTCGATGTCAGTGATAATTTAAGTTTGAATGTAAAGCCTTATATCTATCAGCCCGCGTTTACTGCGAGTTCTGGAGCTTTGGCAACTGGTTTAACGCTTACCCTACGTATTAAATAAAATGAAAATTGCATTAATTGGTTTTGGTAAAATGGGTCAAGAGATTGCGAATCTTGCCATTGCAGATGGACACGAAATTGTTTTGAAAATCAATTCGGAGAATGCCGCAGAATTAACAATTTCCAATTTGCAAAAGGCAGAGGTGGCCATCGAATTTTCTAAGCCTACATTAGTGGAGTCGCATATTCAAATTTGTTTAGCAGCTGGAGTGCCTATTGTTGTTGGTACTACTGCTTGGTACGAAAATTACGATAAAATGGCAAAAGAAGTACAGGCACAAAATGGCACATTATTTCATGCTACCAATTTCAGTATTGGTGTAAATTTATTTTGGAAAATAACCCAAACAGCTGCAAAACTCATTTCGAATTACGATTACCAAGTACATATAGACGAAATTCATCATACACAAAAATTAGATGCACCCAGTGGTACAGCCATCACAACTGCTGAATTGATTTTACAAGAAATGCGTAGTTTGTCTGCTTGGACTAACGAAATCGTTACAAAAGAGGACTTAACTATTCGAAATAATTCTTCAAATTCGGAGTTATTAATTCGGTCTGTGCGCGAAGAGCAAGTGCCCGGCACACATACCGTTATTTTTGAAAACGAAATCGATCAAATTTCGGTATCACATATTGCACATAACAGAAAAGGTTTTGCGGCTGGAGCCATTCAAGCAGCAAAATTTATTAGCAATAAAAAAGGAATTTTTAACATGAACGATTTATTGTCGTTATAAAAAAATAAAAAATGAATTGGAAATTTTGGAATAAAAAAAATACAAAAGTAGCAAAGCAAAAAAAATCAGCCACTCGCGAGTGGGTTGATGCCTTGTTGTTTGCAGTTATTGCTGCCACTATTATTAGGGGTTTATTTATAGAAGCCTTTACCATTCCAACACCTTCTATGGAGCGTTCTTTATTAGTCGGTGATTTTTTATTTGTGAGTAAAGTGAATTACGGTGCTCGAACACCAATCACACCCATTGCATTTCCATTTGCGCATCATACCATGCCGATTATTGGCACCAAATCTTACCTAGATTTTATTCAATTACCTTATTTTAGATTACCGGGTTTTCAAAAAATTAAAAGACACGATGTCGTAGTTTTTAATTATCCAATGGAAGACTTTAGACCCATCGATAAACAAGAAAATTATATTAAAAGATGTATTGCTATTGCAGGCGACACCATTCAATTAAAGAATATGTCGGTTAGTGTAAATGGAGTGGCAGAAGAATTACCTGTGGAGTCTCAAACAAATTACTTAGTCAAAACAGACGGTACTGCTTTTAACGACAAAGCCTTAATGGCATTGGATATTTACGAGTATGGTAGGGTTTCGGAAGATGGCGATTATATTTTTACCTTAACTAAAGCCAATGCCGAAAAGTTGCAATATTTTGCCAATGTAAGAAGTGTATCTCCTGCATTTAGAGAGCATGGACAATATGCCGATTATGTATTTCCTTTTGATCCAAAGTTAGGTTGGAACGAAGATAATTTTGGACCATTAGTAGTGCCTGCAAAAGGCATGAACATCAATATTACTGGAACAAATTTAGGTTTATATAAAAGAGCAATTACCGTTTACGAAGGAAATACTTTAGAAGAAAAAGCAGATGGTATTTATATTAATGGACAAAAATCCGATACCTATACTTTTAAAATGGATTACTATTTTATGATGGGTGATAATCGCCACAACTCTTTAGATTCGAGGTTTTGGGGATTTGTACCAGAAAATAGAATTGTAGGGAAAGCTTTATTTATTTGGATGAGTTGGGATACCAATGGCTCTTTCTTGAATAAAATTAGGTGGTCAAGAATTTTCAACGGCATCAATTAAAAATCCATATTCACTTTTAATTCTGCGGCTAATTTTTTCAAGTCTTCGTATACAATTTGATTAACAGGAATACCTGTTTTCGAAAAGTTTTTAAAGGCCATCATTTCTGGTTCTCCAGGAATAATCAGGGGTTGATTTGCATCTTTGGGTTTCGCTGCTTTGAATCTTTCAATCCAAGTGTCTATAGATTGGTAATAATCTTCTTTCGCTCTAAAACCATCTATTCGCATTGCACCAAAAAAGTGGCCAATCCCTTTGCCAACAGGGTTTTCGGCTGGTTCTAAAAAGCTCACAAATGGAGGAACCCATGGGCCAAAATTTGCGCCCGATAACACAGCCGATAAAATATCTACGGTTGCACTTAATCCAAAACCTTTATGACTTCCATGTGCCATATCGCTGCCTAATGGCAAAAGTGATCCACCATTTTTTAATTCGTTAGGATCGCTAGAAGCATTGCCCTCTTTGGTTTGTAGCCATCCTGCAGGAATTTTTTTATTCGCTCTTTGCGCAATTTCTAATTTCCCATTGGCTGCTGCAGCAGTGGCCATATCAATCACAATGGGATCATATTTATTTGCAGGAAAAGCAAAACACATCGGATTGGTCCCTAACATTCTTTCGATCGAAAAAGTAGGAGCTACTAATGGGCTGGCATTGGTCATGGCTATGCCAATCATATCTTCGGGCAAAGCTTTCATGGCATGATAAGCAGCAATACCAAAATGATTCGAGTTTTTTACGGCTACCCAGGCGCTACCATATTGCTTGGCTTTGCTAATGGCTAAATCCATTGCAAATGGGGCAACCACAAGCCCTAAGCCCTCATCTCCATCCACGGTAGCAGTTGTAGCTAATTCATGAACTACGCGTATGTTGGGCCTTACATTGATTCTATTTTTCTCCCACAAACGAATATAACCGCTCAAACGAGCCAATCCATGCGATTCTACGCCTCGCAAATCGGCTGCTAATAAAACCGCCGCTGCCTGCTTTTGGTCGGCTTCGTCGAGTCCAATTTCGGCAAAAATACGACAGATAAAGCCGTTTA
Source organism: uncultured bacterium (assembly GCA_903838995.1). Classification (GTDB taxonomy): domain Bacteria; phylum Bacteroidota; class Bacteroidia; order Sphingobacteriales; family Sphingobacteriaceae; genus CAIKLP01. The sequence goes on from CAIMAP010000021.1 coordinate 32,345, forward strand.
AGATCTCCTGAGGTATATTTATAATGTTCATTTCTAGTGGTTTAAGAATTTTTAGCTGCTTTAATTCCTAATTTTCTTGCAAATTATTCATTTAAAGCAATATTTTTTGGTTTTTTTTAAATCAAATGTTATATTTGATATTAATAGATTTTGCAAATAAACAATTAAAAAAAATTATGATGAAAAAACTACTTTTATTAAGCATGGGAGCTGTAATGGCTTTACAAGCTTCTGCGCAAGACGTAACGCGTCTTTCAACGAACTTATTGGATGGCCAAAAGCAAAATTCAGTAAGCGTTGTAAAAAGAAATCCAAACATTAAAACAACTGCTAATTCAGTTTTAACTGTTACGCCAATTACAATTGGTTCTGCGGTAAATGCATTTACACAAATTGGTCAAAACAGAAGAAGAGTTTCTGTTGATCAAGATTTAAACACAGTTGTATTTGTTCACCGTGGCGATCCAGCTGTTACAGGTTCATCAGGAAACAAAGCAATGTTCGATATCTCTTCAGATGGTGGAGCTAATTGGACTTCAAACCTTGGTCCAGTTATCGACTTAGAGCCAGCTGCTCCGCACACTCGTTACCCACAAGGTGCACTTATGAACCCAACTGCAGGAAATACCAACGCGGCTAATGCACGTATTATTGGTATGGCTCCAAAAGCAGACGGTGTAAACAATGGTTGGGGTGGTTTAATGCAAGGTACTTGTAAATTAGATGGTACAGGTTCTGTTAAAACTTATTTCAATTCTGGTAACGCTTTCATTCCACAATCTTTAACAAAAAGAGTGAATGGCGAATTCTGGGCTACAGATGACACTACAACTAATGGTAACATCATTCTTTACAAAGGTGTTTATTCGGCAGCAGGTGATTCAATGACTTGGTCAATTGGTAAAACTTTAGGTAAGCCAGCTGATTTATTTGATAATTCAATTGATACAGCTACTCATTACTTAGATGTATTAGTTGCTTTTGATAAAACTGGTAACAAGGGTTGGGCTGCAGTTTCTTGCGAGTCTAAAATTGGTGCAGTAGATACTGCTTTCAATCCAATTTTCTGGAAAACTACAGATGGTGGTGCAACTTGGACTGGTCCAGTTGAAGCTAACTTAGCATCTATGACAAATGTAATGTCTGATCCAAACTTAGGTGGTTTAAAACCATCAATGGGTTTTGATACAGGTTTAGCAGTTGATAAAAACGGTAACCCACATTTCTTCGGAGTTACTTGTGGTGCTTCTGCATCTACAGCATATTCTTTAGCTACTGGCGCACCATTGTCTATGTATGATGTAACAATCAATGGACAAGGTAACTGGGTTGCAAATTATGTAGATACTGTTTCTTCTTTCCGTGGTGCTTCATTCGGTACTTTAACTCATGATAATGAGTGTGCTGTTGCAGTTTCTACAGATGGTGAAGCAATTTTATATTCTTGGACAGATACTAAAGTAGCTAACCAAACTACTGCAGGTGCTAACGATTTCCCAGATTTATTTGTGAAAGGTTACTATGTTTCTTCAGGTACAATGGGAACTACAATCAACGCAACAGAAGGTTCTTCTGTAGAGTCGGTTGCTTACTTACCAGCTCGTGCTAACGAAGCATTAGTTTCAACAGGTGGTTATACTTTAGCTACTGTTATTGCAGTACCTACAGGTGACGAAAACGTAACTGTTGGTTTCGCTTACTTAGATGGTATCGTTTACCCTAAATTTACAGGTGTAAATAATGTTAAAAATACTTTATTCAACATCTCTAATAACTATCCAAACCCATTCTCTGGTTCAACTTCATTCGATATGAACTTGAATTCATCAGCTAATGTGGTAGTTACTATTACTAACTTATTAGGTCAACAAGTAAAAGAAGCAGTTAATGCTACTTATACTGCTGGTGCACATACAATTAAAATTGATGCATCTAACTTAAACGCTGGTGTTTACTTCTATAATGTAAATGCAGGTGGTTTCGTAATGACTCAAAAAATGATCGTGAAGTAATTAAACTCACATCAATAAAAAAGCCCTTCGATTTTTCGAAGGGCTTTTTTTATGCTTTCTATTTTGCTTAATCTATAGCTAAATTTAATCTATAGTTAAAATAGTAAAGTGCTTAATTAATGGCTCGCTATTATTTTTTATCAATTGAATAAATGAATCGTGGTGCATATACCAATAACAAAAATTTTCCTGGCGTTCTTGTAAAATTCCATTAGGGAAAAATGCGCTTTTTAATTTTTCGATTTGTTGAATAGCCACCGTATGATTTTTCTTTTCGGCCTTTTGCATTTTTTTCTCTAAGCCTTTTAGCAAATTGGCAATTTTAGTGGTTGCCGCTGCCGAACTAGCTAGTAATGTTTGGTCGATGTTTTGCAGTTTTGTTTGAATAGCTTGTATTTGCTCGTTTATCATTTGCTGCTCTGTGTCGAGTGATAATATATTTTGGCTATTCGTCTTAACATATGCATCTATAAGCTCCTGAAGAGGCTTAAAAATGCTTTCTACGCTAGGTAATAGCGCTTCAATGGTTTTCAAATGTTTTTGATTGCTCAAGGCAAAAGAATTTCGCCAAGCAAGCATCGGGAATGGAATTTGATAATGTGCGAAAGTGCTTTTCAATTGTAACCAATAAGCCATTTCGCCTGGTCCGCCAATATAGGCCAAGTTGGGTAAAATAAATTCTTGGTACAATGGACGCATCAAAACATTAGGACTGAATTTTTCTGGATGTAATTTAATTGCAGCTTGCAGTTCTTCGGCACTGAATTGATTTTTTTGATCTGCCGTTTCAAATCCTGTTTCGGTTTGAATGATTCTGCTTCTCGTATTTTCAGAAAGATAAAAGAAATTTATTTCCCTTGGATTTACTTGAATTGGATATTGTTTTTCCAATAAGGTATTTGTTTCGGAAACCTGATGAAAACTGTTTTGTTCAAAAATATCGCTGCGTATAATTTCTGAAAATTCTTTTTTCAATAATGGGTGGTTTGCATCTATTATTACCAGGCCATATTGTTTAAATAATTCGTTCACTAAAATACGCGTGGCAGCTGCTAAAGATTTTTGCTCGGTATAGGCTAATTTGAAAAGAGAAATAATTTTTTCTTTACCAGCTTGATTGCCTAAATAGTGATCGATTGAATCTATGATTTGATCAATGCCGCTAGTAGCTAATTCGCCAACGGCACCGCCACTTTGCGCTTTCCATTCAAATGTGGTACCTGCAATGTTTGCGTGGTTTATTTCTTCAAAATCGTGGTCTTCGCTGGCCATCCAAAAAACAGGAACTACTTTGTTTCCAGGATTTGCTGCCGCCGCTTTTTCGGCTAAATTAATGCAAGTAATAATTTTATAAATAAAATAAAGCTCGCCCGTAAATAAACTTAATTGATGACCTGTAGTAATCGTAAAAGTATTTTCGTTTGCTAGCGCGGCAATATTTTGTAAGGTTAATTCGGAAGCATCAATCGATAGATATTGTTCATTCAACACTTGCAAAAGAACGGTACGATTGATTGATTGTTTTTTTCGATGAGCAATAATGCTTTCAAAAGAAGCAATGTTTGGCGAATAAGTGTAAAACGGTTTTAGTTTTTGCCCTTCGTTTAAGTAATCAAGAAAAATAGAACCGAAGCTGCCAGTGGAAGCATAAGGTATTTGAATCGTATTTTCCATTGCTTATTTATTTAGCTTACAACATCGCCGTAAAGGTCGAATTCGGTGGCTTTGCTAATCTTCGCCTGCACAAAACTACCGACACTAAGGTATTGATCTTTTGCCGAAAGTAAAACTTCGTTGTCTACTTCTGGCGAATCAAATTCGGTTCTGCCAATAAAATAATCTTTTTCTTTGCGATCAATCATTACTTTAAAAGTCTGGCCTACTTTAGCCTGGTTGAGTTGTAAAGAAATATCTTGTTGCACTTCCATTACCCTGTCTGCACGGTTTTGTTTTTCTTCTGCCGTTAGCGTATCGTTCAAAGTATGGGCATGGGTATTTTCTTCGTGCGAATAAGTAAATACGCCTAATCGATCAAATTTACTTTGTTCTACAAATTCGATTAACTCTGCTACATCTTGTTCAGTTTCGCCAGGATAGCCTGCTATCATGGTGGTTCGCAAAGCAATGTTTGGCACTTTTGCCCTTATTTGCTCTACCAATTCAATGGTTCTTCTTTTGGTAATTCCACGACGCATCGATTTTAACATGTTATCGCTAATGTGTTGCAAAGGCATGTCTAAGTATTTACAAATATTACTGCGTTCGTTCATGACATCTAACACATCCATGGGGAATTGAGAAGGGTAGGCGTATTGTAAACGAATCCATTCTAATCCTTCTACGTCAGATAAATGTTTTAATAAATCTGCTAATTTACGGTCGTTGTAAATATCCAATCCGTAATAAGTTAAATCTTGCGCAATTAAAATAAGTTCTTTAGTGCCTTTGTTTAC
>CAIMAP010000022.1 GCA_903838995.1 uncultured bacterium
ACAATATACCACCTCAATAGATGGTCAGGTGAATATGAAAATATCAGTTTACCAAGGAGAAAGAGACCTGGTGTCTGAAAACAGAAAGTTAGCAGAATTCGAATTGCGGGGTATTCCAGCCATGCCAGCTGGTTTCCCAAAAGTTGATATCAATTTTATGTTAAATGCCGATGGCATGTTAAAGGTGCAGGCCAAAGAGTTGCGCTCCAATACCCAACAAGAAATTATCATTACGCCAACTTATGGCTTAACCGACGAACAGGTGGAACAAATGCTCCTAGATTCGATGGTCCATGCCAAAGAAGATGTAGCTAAAAGAATGATTATTGAGGCTAAACGAGAAGGGGAACAAATGCGTTATACCATTGAGAGCTTCCTTAAAAAACATGGTCAATTGTTATCTGAAGCAGAAATCAATCAAACCAATGATTTATTGCATGCCTTAAATCATCAGCTTGCATCGGGAGACAAGGATCAAATATTAACGGCCATAGATGCGATTAACGAATTTACCAGACCTTTTGCCGAACGCGTAATGGATCAAGCCATTTCTGTTGCCATGAAAGGTAAATCTATCGAATAATGAAAAAAACCATTGAAATAAAAATTGCCTCCGATGTTGTTTGCCCTTGGTGTTTTGTAGGTAAGAGGCAATTGATACAAGCCATGGAATTATTGAAAGACGAATACCATTTCGAAATAACTTATTTACCATTTGAATTGAGTCCAGGTATTTCGGCCGAAGGCGTTAATTTTAAGATGTATATCACCGAAAAGTTTGGCGATTTTGAGCAGTTTATTGCACGAAGCAGTATGCTCCATGAGCGAGGTGCCGCACTAGACATTGATTTTAAAATTGCTCAGATCGAAGTTTCGCCAAATACTTTTCCTATCCATTTAGTCATTCAATATGCTCATCAGTTTGGTTTACAATCGGTGGTAACAGAAGCTTTTTTTAAAGCTTATTTCGAAGAATTGATTGATTTATCCAAAACAGAAAATATCTTAGCAATCGCAAAATCGGCTGGTTTAGATGAAGAATTGTTATCCGCTGCTTTACAATCAGAAGATTTAGCCTTGCAAACTAAAGATTTACAAGACAAAGTTTTGGCTTTAGGCATTACCGGTGTACCTTTTTATATCATAGATAACCAATATGGTTTGAGCGGTGCAGTACCTGTTGCAGAATTAGTTTCGGCTATCAGGCAAGTTTAACATACGGGCAACATATTTACCAATAATATCAAACTCTAAATTTACCGTGTCGCCAATTTGTAAATATTGCATGGTAGTATGTTCGTAGGTATAAGGAATAATAGCTACACTAAAGGTATTCATTGTCGAATCCACCACCGTTAAACTAATGCCGTTTACACAAATAGATCCCTTTTCAACGGTTAGGTTTCCGAGGCTTGCATCATAAGCTATGGTATATCTCCAGCTGCCATTTTCAGCAATAATTGCTTGTACTTTGCCAGTTTGGTCCACATGCCCTTGTACAATATGACCGTCTAATCGACCATTCATTTGCATGCATCTTTCCAAGTTTAACGAATCGCCAATTTTAAAACTGCCTAAATTGGTTTTGTGCATGGTTTCGGCAATCGCTGTAACTTCATGTTGATGGCCATCTACCAAAGTTACTGTTAAACAAACACCATTATGGGCAATGCTTTGGTCAATTTTTAAGGCTGCAGAAATATTAGATGCTATTCGAAAATGATAGTTATCTTTTTCCTGAACAATGTTTTTAATTATTCCAACACATTCTATAATTCCTGTAAACATCTTTAGCTTATCTTATTAAATGAACAAATCCCGAATAAATTTTTGGCTGGTATCCTTTCACCCTAATTTCAGAAAAATAAATAGAATAAAAATAAACACCGGTGGGCAATTCTTTGCCTGTATTTTGGTCTTCCCCATCCCAATTAATTTCTGGATCGTTGGTTTCGTATACCAAAGTTCCCCAGCGGGTATAAATTTTAGTATCAAATTTACTGACAAAATCGGTAGTATCTTTTATCGTCGTAAATAGATCATTAATTTGATCTCCGTTAGGGGTAAACACATTTGGAACCGCTATGTTTGGACAATTATCAACACAGATTACATTGCTTCTTTCGCTTTCATTATTTGCCGAATCAATGGCTGTCACAAAGTAGCAACCTGCAATAGAGGTTTTTAAATTATCATCCGTAAAACTGGTATTGCTATTTGGTTTTATTTGATCGGCTATCAAGGTAAATTCATCCCCTTCAAAAAAAGCTTTATAAATTTTATAGGAGACTATATCCGAAAGACAAGAATCGCTATTGGTCCAGGTCAATTCATTTTTATATAAAGCACAACTAGGGCTAACTTGAAGTATAGGCGGACAAGGTTTTTCGGTATCAATAGGGCTAACGCTCACTATCTGTGATCGGTTGATCAATGGTTCTGGAAAACCGCCAGCTGTATAGCGGCCAACGCTTGCAACATAATATTGATAATTAAATCCATTGCTTAAGGAATCGTCTGTGTAAGTCGTATTTCGAGTAGAATCTATTAACTCAAATGCCGCAGTTAAATTATTGTAACGGTAAATTAAGTATTTTGAATTGGTCCAAGGAACCGAATAAGAGAAATTTAACACCACGCGATTGTCTTGAGCCAATGCCGTTAAAAAAATACTAGAAGCATTTTTACTGGTACCAACTAATTCATTATTCGCATAAATAGCCACTTTGTACCAATGCTGAATAGCAGTAGTATTGATATTTTTATCGATAAAAATACTGTCGTTTAAATTGCCTAAAAAGTCAGCAGTGCTTGAATCTATTGGGTTGTAGTTTTTATTATCGATAGATTTTAAAAGCACATATTTATAAGGTCCTAGGTATTGATTGGTATCTAACTGGTTTGGCTTAACCCATTTAATGGTATCCATTCCATCTGTTGTTCCGGTTTGCGAAATATCTATATTAATAATTGCTGGTACATCTCTGGTAAGAATTTCACAACTTTCGTTAGAAACCAAACTCTCTGCACCATCGGGGAAAGTGGCTACAATTCGATAACAATAATTATTACCAGCACTTAAGCCTTGGCCATTATTATTGTCTGTAAAAGTTTCGGTATTGATATTATTTATTTTCTTGATTAATTCGTAACCACCTTGCGCTGGAATGCCTGTTTCACATGCGTTTGGCGTGTAAGGGTAGGAGCCACTTTTTCTGTAAATTAAATAGCCATTTGCTTTGTCGCAACTTGGTTTTTCCCAACTTAAAATAATACTAGATCCAATGGCTTTACTAGTTAAGTTTTTTGGAGCAGGTGCCACAACAGTTATCATCCAACTTTCTAAGTCAACTAATTTGGGTATACCATTATCTATTGCTTTAAATAAAATTTGATAGGGTTGCTTGCGCACCGAATTACAAGATGTTTTCCAATAAAATGGTTGGGTAATAACAGCATTCGCACTTGTATATTGATTGAACCGAACGGTGTCAGGAGGGCCTAATTTAAAGGGTCCGCCGGTTGCAGTCAACATAATCGAATTGTTATCTGGGTCGCTTGCGCGAATCATTTGAGAAAGGTATTCGCCCGCAACAATACAAGTATCGTGTAAATCATCAAACACAGGCGGACGATTTAAACTTTGTACAATTTCAATTTGCATATCACGCACAATATAACCGATACGCAAAAACTTTTTTAAGCCACTCACATATCGCCATTCTTCTACCATAATGGCAAAATTAAAAAGCGCCGATGCTTGGTTATCGATAATTTGTGGCGTATCCCAAACCAATTGTCCGGTTACGGGGTCTATGCCAAAAGTATTTGAAGTGAAACCATTTTTCAAATTGGGTAATTGAAAGCCAAAAACTTCTACACCTACATCTTGTTTGCAAGGAATTAATTTAAAGCTAAGGCTATCTCCGTCTGCATCGTAGGCATTTGGATTGTGCACAAATAATTTATTTTCGGCACCAAAATCAATGGGTTCATATAGTAAAACAGGAGAGTTATTAAAGCCAATAAAAGGATTGATTACCAATTCACATTCTACATAAAATGCAGTTTGTAAAGAGTTTACCATATTGCTTACATTGTTGTTTCTGTTTGGATCTTGGTAACTAATGGTATAAGTGGCATAGCCCGGAAAAGTATGCACAAAACGATACTTATTTCTTTGGATGTTAGTTACCACATTAATTTTTTCGAAGCGTGCTGCGGTGCTAGTGGTACCATCTCCAAAATTTAATTCGGCAGATGGACGGTCGGCATTATTAGGGTCGCTGACATCGGTAAAAGTGGTTAAAATGAATTCGTATTGTAAGGCTGAAATCTGCGTATAGCTTAGTTCTCCGGCACGATTATGCGTAGCAAATAAAAATTTACTAAGCATAAGAAATACCAAGAAAAACGCAATTTTTTTACAATTCATTTCAGCTTTAAAAATTAATTGGTCCTATTTTTTTTCCAATTAGAAGTTGTATTTTCGGTAACAGGACTCCTAGCTTTTGTTTTTGCTTCTTCCATGATTCTGGCCATTACATAAGCAGCGGCCTTCGCTTCGTTTTCGTCTACATCTTGCAATTTATCTGGCGAAAAATATTTTCCGACAAAATGTGTATCAAAATTTCCTGAACGAAAAGCTTCGTGTTGCATCACAAATTTTCCAAATGGAAGGGTAGTTTCTATTCCTGTAATTTGGTATTCGTCAATGGCGCGAATCATCCGCTGCATGGCCTCTTCGCGGTCTTTACCATGGGTAACCAATTTGGCAATCATGGGGTCGTAATAGATTGGAATTTCCATACCTTGTTCAAAACCATCGTCTACTCTAACGCCTAAACCTTGTGGAATTTTATAAGTACTTAAGGTGCCAATATCGGGTAAGAAATTATTGCATGGATCTTCGGCATAGACCCTAAGTTCCATAGCATGTCCATTAATTTTTAAATCTTCTTGCGTAAAAGTAAGGGCTTGTCCGTCTGCAATTTTTAATTGCTCTTTTACTAAGTCGATGCCGGTAATCATTTCGGTAACCGGGTGTTCTACTTGTAAGCGGGTATTCATTTCTAAGAAATAAAAATCGGTATTGTTTTCTAAGATAAACTCTACGGTTCCGGCGCCCACATAATTACAAGATTTAGCCACATTTACGGCACATTCACCCATGGCTTTTCTAAGCTCGGGGCTCAATACAGCCGAAGGTGCTTCTTCTACTACTTTTTGGTGTCTTCTTTGAATAGAACATTCTCTTTCGAATAAATGCACAATATTTCCTTTGGTGTCGCCTAATACTTGGATTTCAATATGGCGTGGCGAACTCACGTATCTTTCAATAAATACGGCACCATCACCAAATGACGAAATCGCTTCGCTTACCGCTAAGTTCATTTGCTCTTCAAAATCGGCAGTGTTTTCTACAATACGCATTCCTTTGCCACCACCACCTGCAGCCGCTTTAATTAAAATAGGGAAGCCTACTTCTTCGGCTCTTAATTTTGCAATAGCAATATCTTGAATAGCTTCTTCGGTTCCGGGCACCATTGGAATCTGGTATTTTTTAGCAGCTGCTTTGGCCGATAATTTATTTCCCATAATTTCCATGGCTTCTGGCGAAGGGCCTACTAATATTAAACCTTCTTGTTTCACCCTTCTGGCAAATGCGGCATTTTCGGATAAAAATCCATAACCAGGATGAATGGCTTGCGCACCTGTTTGTTTACAAGCATCTATTATTTTATCAAAAACTAAATAAGATTGGTTAGAAGCAGCTGGGCCTATAAAAACGGCTTCGTCTGCATAACGAACATGAGGCGATAAACGATCCGCTTCAGAATAAACAGCTACCGTTTGGATTCCCATTTCTTTAGCCGAACGCATAATGCGCAAAGCAATTTCACCTCTATTGGCAATTAATAATTTTTTAAACATATCAGAAATTTCGGGTTGCTGCCGAATAACCAAAAATAGTGATTTTGCTTGGATAAAAGCAATAAACAATGCCCAAATATCTTATATTTGCTTATGGCATTTATCAAAGAAACAACTACTTTAATTCGCAAAGAGTTTTTAATGGAATGGAGGTCAAAATATGCCTTTAATGGTATTTTGATCTATGTGTTTGCCACCGTTTTTATCTGCTATTTAAGTTTCAAAAAAATTGACCCTATTACCTGGAACGCCTTATTCTGGATAATCCTATTATTTACCTCTATTAATGCCATTGCAAAAAGTTTTATGCAAGAAAATCGCAGCAGGTATTTATACTATTATACCATTGTAAATCCAGCTGCATTAATCTTATCAAAAATTATTTATAATTTAATTTTGATGAGCTTTATCGCATTTATTTGTTTGTTTTTTTATACTGTTGTTTTTAACAATCCGATACATGATTTTAGCTATTATTTATTGGCTGTCGCTTTGGGTGGTTTAAGTTTCTCAAGTATGTTTACTATGGTTTCTGCTATTGCTTCCAAAGCCAATAACAACAGCACCTTAATGGCCATACTTAGCTTCCCGGTTATCGTTCCTCTGCTCATGCTTTTGATCAAATTTGCAAAGAATGCAATGGACGGAATTGATAGGGCAAGTAGCGCAAATGAAATTGGGGTATTGTTGTTGATAAATATCATTGTATTCGCCGTTTCTTTATTGTTATTTCCTTACATTTGGCGAGATTAATTTTTAATATTTACACATGAAAATAAAATCAGATTGGTGGAAAATTTTAGGCGTAGTCTTAGTCCTATTTTCACTTTTTCAAGGCTTAATGGGCAGGGTACCTGTCTTGCCAATATTACACGAAACCATCCGCAATATTTATTACCATGTTCCCATGTGGTTTGCCATGGTGGTATTGTTTGTTTTCAATGCGGTTTATAGTATCAAATATTTATCATCGGGTAATGAGCACCACGATAATATAGCAGTAGAATCCGCCAATGTGGGTTTGTTTTTAGGGATATTGGGTTTATTAACCGGTATGCTTTGGGCTAAATTTACTTGGGGAGAAGCTTGGAGCAACGATCCTAAGCAAAACTCTGCGGCCATTGGCATGTTGGTTTACTTAGCCTATTTTGTATTAAGAGGTTCTTTAGACGAAGCACAAAAAAGAGCAAAAATCTCTGCAGTATATAGTGTTTTCGCCTTTCCTGTCATGATTGTATTGCTATTTATATTACCTCGTTTAACCGATTCTTTGCATCCAGGTAATGGCGGAAATCCAGGTTTCAATAAATATGATATGGACAATCAAATGCGCATGGTATTTTATCCAGCAGTTATTGGATGGATATTAATTGGCGTTTGGGTGATGCAAATCAGGGTTCGTTTATTGGAAATTACTAATCAAATACTTGAAAACTAATATTTTACAATGAAAAAAATCTTTATTTTATGTTTATTAACCTTTGTGGTTCAATGGACATTTGCACAAGCGCCAACTGCAGCACCAGTAGAAATGGCTGATTTGCTCAGAAGCTCCGGAAAAATCTATGTAGTCATAGGAACAATTTCCGTAGTATTCATTGGCTTAGCGATTTATCTTTTTTCAATAGACAAAAGACTCTCTAAATTGGAAAAAGAGCATAAATAATTTGCTAATCCTAATTATTAATCAAACATTTGCTCCATAATTTATTCAAACAAAACAAAAACCTATCATTAACTAGATTTATTATTTATGGCTAAAACCGTAAAAGCAAAAAAAGCTGAACCAGAAGTACATTTCTTCGGAGATGTATGTTCGTTTTTCGATAAAGCAGCTCGCTTTACACCGCACCCTCAAGGGTTGTTGAATCAAATTAAAACATGTAATAGTGTTTATCGTTTTCAATTTCCGATTCGAAAAGGAAATGGTCAATTCGAAGTAATCGATGCGTGGAGAGTAGAACACTCTCAACACAAATTACCAACTAAGGGTGGTATTCGTTACAGCGAAATGGTAAATGAAGATGAGGTTATGGCACTAGCTGCTTTAATGACATACAAATGTGCTGTTGTAAATGTTCCATTTGGTGGAGCAAAAGGTGGTGTAAAAATTAATCCAAAAAATTACACCGTCGATCAATTAGAAAACATTACCCGTCGTTATACCTCAGAATTAATTAAGAAAAATTTCATTGGTCCGGGCATCGATGTACCAGCTCCAGATTATGGAACAGGTGAACGCGAAATGTCTTGGATTGTTGATACCTATGCAGCCATGAACCCAGGTTCATTAGATGCTAGTGCTTGTGTTACGGGTAAACCAATTTCACAATCGGGTATTAATGGTAGAAGAGAAGCAACAGGTAGAGGAATTTTTTATGCAGTTCGTGAATGCGTTAGCGTAAGCGAAGACATGAAAAAATTAGGCTTATCAGTTGGCTTAGAAGGTAAAAAAGTAATTGTACAAGGTTTAGGAAACGTTGGTTTCTATGCTTCTAAATTTATCCAAGAAGCGGGTGGAATTATTGTTGGTTTATGTGAATTTGAAGGCGCAATTTATAATCCAAAAGGCTTAGATGTTGAAGCAGTTTTCAATCACCGTAAAAAAACAGGTACTATTTTAAATTACAAAGGTGCAACTAAAGAATTCAAAAATTCATCTATTGGTTTAGAGCAAGAATGTGATATTTTAATTCCAGCAGCTTTAGAAAACCAAATTACAAGCGCAAATATTTCTAAAATAAAAGCAAAAATTATTGCAGAAGGCGCAAATGGTCCAACTACACCAGAAGCAGAAGAATTCTTTACTAAAAAAGGTGGTATTATTATCCCAGATATGTATTGTAATGCAGGTGGTGTAACGGTTTCTTATTTCGAATGGTTGAAAAACTTATCTCATGTTGCTTTTGGTCGTATGGATAAAAGATACGAAGAAAATGCTAGCAGAACTTTCGTAGATACTATCGAAAAAGCAACAGGAGTTACCTTATCGGCAGATCAACGCAAAGCAGTGGTTAAAGGCCCTACAGAATTAGAGTTAGTAAACTCTGGTTTAGAAGACACTATGATTCGTTCATACCACGAAATGCGTGAAATTAAAGTAGTTAACAGAAAAGTAGACAGTTTAAGAACTGCCGCTTTTGTAGGCGCAATTGATAAAATTGCTGTATCATATATGAATCTTGGTATTTTCCCTTGATCCATGCTTATTATGCAGAAACAAAAAGCCTCGATTTTTTCGGGGCTTTTTTGTTTTAGTCCTATTTCTAAAAGGCTTATTAAATCTTGGGTTTGTTTTCCGTATAGCTTTAAAATGAAAAAATTAAAAACAAATTAAACCATTTTGATGTTTCAAATAATGAATGCTAGCTAAAAAAAAACTGTACAAAATAATATGAATGCACATTTCGACACTTTAACAAATAAAATCGCTCCCCTAAGAGCGCATATTATTCAACATGCTTTATACCAAGAAATAAATAATCTATCCGACTTGCAAATTTTCATGAAATACCATGTATTTGCAGTTTGGGATTTCATGTCCTTATTAAAATCGCTCCAAATTAATTTAACCTGTGTAGAAACGCCATGGTTACCAGTTGGTGATGCAAATACTCGATTTTTAATCAACGAGATTGTAGTAGGAGAGGAATCGGATGTAGACCAAAATGGCAAAAGAACCAGCCATTTTGAATTGTATTTATCGGCTATGAAGCAAGCTGGCGCTAATACACAACAAATAAATGATTTTATCGATAATTTAAAAATTTATAAAAGTTTAACTTTAGCATTCGAACACGCAAATGTGCCAGATGCCATTCGCTTATTTGTGGAGCATACTTTTTCGATTGTTAATTCAAACGAATCTTATTTACAAGCTGCAGTATTTACTTTTGGTCGCGAAGATTTAATTCCAGCTATGTTTTTAAGTATGGTTAATAATTTTTCGGTAGAAGAATCTCAAAAAGCCGAAATTTTTAAATATTATTTAGAAAGACATATTGAAATAGATGGCGATCACCACAGTCATTTAGCCATAGCCATGACCGATCAATTATGTGGCGACGACCAAAATAAATGTACCGCATTAACAAAAGCAGTAATTGAATCGCTTGAATTGCGCATACAGCTTTGGGATGCAGCCTATCAAGAAATCATTGTATCAAAACAAAATGCATAAAAAAAGGCGCTTTACGAAGCGCCTTTTTTTTTATTAGCTACAGCTAAATTAAAAATTTCCTTTAATAGCAAATAATACATTTCTTCCCGAAGCGGAAATGCCTGAACCAAATACACGGTAATTTTTATCGGAAATATTTTCGATAGCCATTTGCAAATCAATGTTTTTATTTACTTTATAATTTGCT
>CAIMAP010000023.1 GCA_903838995.1 uncultured bacterium
AATCGGTTGCCAAAATAACCATCTGCGTTTCGATTACCAAAGATTTAGATTATTATGTTGAAAAATAGCTCGTACCTGCCGATCAAATAGAAGCCTTATTAAACAGTTATATTCAAAACCAAACTGAATTAACCGTAATACTCTATGTAGACCAAACAGTAGCGATACAAGACATTGTAAATGTAATGGACATTTCTAATAAGTTAAAAGTTAAACTCGTTTTAGCCACCGATCCTAAATGATTTTAGGCTAAAATAATTTTTATATGCAAGAACAATCACAAAATAGTAAAGCAATAATTAGTACCCTGGTATTACATGCCGTTTTATTGGGTGCTTGTTATTTCTTTTTTATTGCTGGTCAAATTCCAACCGAAACCATTGAGCAAGGTGGTATTGTGATTAATTATGGCACCTCGGATCAAGGCATGGGAAACGATTATACCAGCACCGACGAACCTGCCATTGGAGAAAACATTAACAACGAACCGGTCGAAGATCCTAACAGACCCAATAGCACAACGGCCAATATTGCTACTTCAGATCAACAAGTGCTTACACAAGATTTAGAAGATGCACCGGTGGTAAATTCTGCAACAAATACAAGCAATAGCACTAATACGACGCCTTCTGTAACACCTGTTGCACCTACTCCAAGTGTAGATAGCCGTGCATTATTCAAAGGCAAAAAAAATAATGGCACCGGAGCCGGCGATGGCAACGGTAACACCCCAGGCAACCAAGGCAGACCCGACGGCAGTACCCAAAGTACTAATTACACAGGTAATGGCGGCAATGGCGGCGGCGGTGTTTCTTTAAATTTAGCCGGTCGTGCATTTATAACAAAACCAAAAATTCAAGACGACGGACAAACGGCTGGAAGAATTACCGTCGACATTACAGTAGATAAAAATGGAAACATTAGAACGGCTAAAGCAGGCGGTAGAGGTACTACCATTTCTAATGCTTCTCTTTGGTATAAATGCGAAAATGCCGTATTGGGTTGCAAATTAAATGCCTTAGCTACTGGACCCGAAATTCAAGCAGGTAAAGTAGTATTTACTTTCATCTTAGAATAATTTTTTAATTTCTTTATGAGAAATTACCAAGATACTTTATCTTATTTATTTACCCAATTACCCGTATTTCAACGCGATGGCGCATCGGCCTATAAACCAACGATAGCTAACACCATAGCCCTTTGCGAAGTACTCGGAAATCCACAAGAAAAATTTAAAAGTATACATGTAGCAGGTACCAATGGCAAAGGTTCTACTAGTCATCAATTAGCCGCTATCTTTCAAGCAGCTGGTTATAAAACAGGATTATATACTTCGCCACATTTAAAAGATTTTAGGGAACGAATTCGAGTAAATGGCGAATGCATACCCGAACAAAATGTGATTGATTTTACCGCTACACACGAAGCCTTATTTGAAAAAATAAAACCATCTTTTTTTGAAATGACGGTGGCCATGGCTTTTGAATATTTTGCAGATCAGCAAGTAGAAATTGCTATTATAGAAGTGGGCATGGGAGGCCGCTTAGATTCCACTAATATTATTCGACCCGAACTTTGCCTTATCACCAATATTTCTTTCGACCACCAGGCTTATTTAGGTTATACGCTCGAAGCCATTGCCGGTGAAAAGGCGGGAATTATTAAACAGGAAGTGCCAGTGGTTATTGCCAGTACACAAACAGCCACGCAAGCGGTATTTAAAGAGAAGGCTGCTACACAAAATGCGCCTATTTATTTTGCCGACGAACAATATCATTTAGAAAGAACGGACAATAGCAACCAACAATTATTGGGCATAACATTTACCGATCCAAATGGAAATCTGCAAAATCTCCAATCGGATTTAACAGGCATTTATCAATT
>CAIMAP010000024.1 GCA_903838995.1 uncultured bacterium
CCTTACATGAACTACCTATCTGATGGTGGATACATGGTTGGGAAAATGGCGCAATTGTATTATCCAGAAGGAATAGAGATAAAGGGAAACACAGAACAGGCTTTAGCTCAAACTGCCGAAGAATTATTAAAAGATAAGGTGGTTTTGTTCGAACCAGCTATTCAGGTTAATAATAAATTAGTTCGAATAGATATTTTAGTTAAAAACGGAAATCACTTTCAGCTAATTGAAGTAAAGTCAAAATCGTATAGTAGCGAAGAGCATGAAGAAAAGGGGGATGCGTATTTTAAAGCAACTAATTGGAAAAGCTATTTAGAAGATGTTACCTATCAGCAATATGTTTTGCAAGATCAATTTCCGGAGGCTAAAATTGATGCATTTTTATTGATGCCTGATAAATCTATTAAATCAGAAATAGATGAAATGATCAATTGGTTTCATTTAACGAATATCCAGCATACCCCTAATTTTAGAGAAGTAGAGGTGCATTTTACCGGTGATGCCGAAAAGCTAAGAGCACACCCTATTTTAAAATTGGTGTCGGTTAATAAAGAAGTTGCGGGTTTAATGCCAAATGTTATTAAAAACGCTTCTGTTTTTATAGATTCATTACTTAGCAAGACCCCAATAATAACTCCAATTTCTATTAAGTGTAAATCATGTAATTATACTATTCGAGACGAGAATAATAGCAGAAGTGGTTTTGAGAAATGTTGGGGAGATTTAGCGATTGCAAAAGACGAGAATGGCAATGAAGTTCCTCATATATTAACATTAGGTCAGTTAGGAAATTTAAATCCAAATAATTGTTTAAATGAATTAATTGAAGAAGGTAAAGTGGCTATAGCCGACATTCCAGTAGAAGTGTTTTACAAGCCCACAGGCGAAGTTAAATACAATGGCAGACCAATGTATCAAGCAACACAAAATACAGAGTTTTTAAAGCCTGAATTTACTGAGCTTTTAACAGGTCTTCAATACCCATTGTA
Organism: uncultured bacterium; assembly: GCA_903838995.1. Classification (GTDB taxonomy): domain Bacteria; phylum Bacteroidota; class Bacteroidia; order Sphingobacteriales; family Sphingobacteriaceae; genus CAIKLP01. The sequence goes on from CAIMAP010000024.1 coordinate 990, forward strand.
TTTTTTAGATTTTGAAACGTCACAAATGGCCATACCTTTTCATGCTGGAATGAAACCATACGATAAAGTAATGTTTCAGTGGAGTTGCCATGTAATACAAAGTCCAGGAGCGGAACCGGTGCATCATGAGTGGATCAATACCTCAGATTTTTATCCAAATAAATTGTTTATTCAGAGTTTATATGATTTAATTGGATACAATGGTACCATTATGTCTTGGAGTAATTACGAAAACACACAGTTAAAAACCATGTTGAATGTATTTGAAGCGGCACCAGATGCGCATACCCATACCGAATTAATTAATTGGTTAAATGTGATCTGTAAAAGAGATAAATTAGACAGTACCAATATTGTAGACATGAATGATTTGGCCATTAAATATTACTTCCATCCATTAATGAAAGGTCAAACATCAATTAAAGTAACCTTGCCTGCAGTATTGGCTGCAACTAATTCTTCAAGAATAAAAAAATGGTTAAGCGCAGAAAAATTGTGGTTAGCAGACGAGCAAGGTAAAATAGCGAATCCATATAATTTGCTACCCTATTTTGAAATGTATAATAAATCGGAAAATGTGAAAGATGGTACAGGTGCCATGCGTGCCTATCAAGACATGTTGTATGGTGCCGATGCCCGAAACCAAACTGTAAAACAGGAGTACAAAAATGCATTGTTAAGATACTGCAAACTTGATACACTGGCCATGTTAATTATATGGGAGCATTGGTGTGATATGACTGGGATGTAGTGGATGTGGTATTGTGTGGGTGGGATGGTTTTATTAGGTTTAATTAAAAAAAAGGAGAAAAGTTATGAATACAACAGAAGAAGCAATATTACTACCAATATTTCAACGGAAAGATCAAAATGATTTTGAAATGTTTATTAAATTTTGGCAAAAATTATATTTCTATCCTTTATCAGATTTATATAATAATACAATTAATAAGAAAGAGTTTGAAATTGAGGATATTCAACAGCTTTTCATTTGGAAAAATGGTATGAAATTAAGTAAAATTAAACAGTCATCATTAGAAAAAAATATAATTGCTAAAATTATAATAATAAATTCTTACAAAAATGATAAAAATTTTAATTTAAATTTTATACAATTAGATTCAGCAACCC
>CAIMAP010000025.1 GCA_903838995.1 uncultured bacterium
GGCGTTGATTTTTGGTAGGAGAAAGTAGAAGGGAAAGGGAATAATAAATAAGGAATTAAAAATAAGGAAATAAAGAAGTGGAGGATATTCAAGATTTTGCAATTCCAATTCTTACGACATTTAATTTACGCAAATTCAAAAGGGTATTTTTTACCAATGTGCAACTTTTAAAAGAAGTTCAACAGCAAACTATTAAGCAACATCGGCTCAAGCATTTATTGGTTTTATTAAGCAGAATACTATTTATACTATTCTTGGTTTTTGCATTTGCTAAACCCTTTATACCATCTAGTAAGCAATCTATCCGGCAAGGGGTAAATTATACCTCTATATATATTGATAATTCCTTTAGCATGAATCTACAAAACGCAAATGGCGTTTTATTAGAACAAGCTAAAAACAAAGCCAAAGAAATTATTTCTGCTTATCAAACTACAGATAAATTTCAAATTATAACAAATGATTTAGCCGCTCAAAGCCAGCAATTCCTCACAAAAGAGGAAACTTATAAAGCCATAGACGAATTAAAAATTAGTCCAAATTTTTGTGCATTAACTAGTGTAATGAATAGGCAAAACAGTCTGTTTTCAACGGTTAACGCAATTAATAAAAACTGTTTTTATTTAAGTGATTTTCAAAAAAACACCATAGATAAACAATTGAAACAAGTAATTGATACTAACATCAATTATCGAATGGTTTATTTTAATGCAAGCCCTATTCAAAATATTTCCATTGATTCTGTTTGGTTTGATGCACCTATTCATTTGGCTAATCAAGCCGAAAAATTAATCATCAAAGTGACGAATTTTTCGACCGAAGCGGTTAAAGATTTACCCATTAATTTACAGATAAATAATCAATCTAAAGCACTGATTACTATAGATATAGCTCCAAATACTACCAAAATTGATACTATTTTTTATACCAATAATTCTTCTCGAATTCAGAAGGGAATGGTAGCTATTGCATCAGAACAATTGCCTTTCGACGATCAATATTATTTTGCATATGAAATTGCCGAAAATATTCCAGTCTTGTTAATTAATGGGAATGCGCTCTCCAGTAAATACATTCAATCAGTATATCAAACAGAAGCAATTATTAAGTTAAGTGTTAATGCTTTTGAGCAAATAAATTATGCAGATTTTAATAATTACGAAACCATTATTTTAAACGAACCAATTAACTTGAGTGATGGTTTAATGGCCATGTTACAAAAGATTGTTGCAGATGGTAAAAGTTTAATTATTATTCCTTCCGAAAAAACCAATCTACCTTCCTTAAATAAGTTATTAAATACCTTCCAGATACCTAATTTAATTGCTCTTCAGGCGAATGAGCAAAAAATTAAAGAGTTAAATATTTCAGATAAAATTTTTACTGGAGTTTTTAATAATTTTTCGGAAAATATGCAGTTTCCAACAATAAAAAAATATTTCTCCCAACAAAATACTGCCCTTGAAGCAATTCTAAAATTAAACGATGGTACCGTGGTGCTTCAAAAAAATAAATACAAAAAGGGGAGTGTGTACCTTTATTCATTTTCACTCGATCCAAGTTTTGGAGATTTTGCAATGCATCCATTAATGGTGCCTATGTTTCTAAGAATTCCACAAATCTCTAATTATGATTTACAATTGGCTTACGAAATAGGCAAACAAAATAAACTTAACATTGCTACTATTTCCAATCCAATTTCGGAGCAAAATCAATACCTTTTAACTATTGGTTCCCAACAATGGATTCCCGAATGGAAAATCATCAATTCGAATAGTATCTTGCTCATTCCAGCAGAAATAAATCAAGCGGGCTGGCTATCCTTACAAAATAAACAGCAAAATATAAGGGCAATTGCCTTAAATTATAATCGATCAGAATCTAATTTAAGCTACTTAAATAGCTCAGCATTAAGCGATTTTGGCTTCAAAACAGCAATTATTTACGAAGCTTCCTTTCATAATTTCAAAAATACCATCGCACAAGACAATTTTGGGCTTCAATTATGGAAAATATGTGTTATTTTAGCACTAGTATTTTTAGCGTCAGAAGTGCTTATTTTAAGGTTCTTTAGCCGTTTTTAATCATAAAAAATAGAGGTTGGTTAAGGTGCTTTTTTGTATAAAAGAAGTAGAAGCTATAAAAATTCCTCGAAATTAGGAGTGTCAATTAACAGCAATGAAAGTAATTTTACAATCCGTAACGGTTATCGATCCAACATCTGCCCATCATTTAAAGGTGGTAGATATCTTTATTCAAGATAACCTCATTAAAGAAATTGGTAAAAAATTAAGTGTTGCGGGTGCCAAAACACTAGATTGTAAAGGACAATATGTTTCCATTGGTTGGATTGATCTTCATGTGAATTTTTGCGATCCAGGTTTTGAAACTAAAGAAGATATTCTTTCTGGATTAAATGCAGCAGCAAAAGGCGGTTTTGTTGGGGTTGCATTAATGCCAAACACACAACCTGCCTTAAAAAGTAAATCAGAAATCGAATACATCAAAAATAAATCGATAAATCATGCGGTTAATATATATCCAATAGGCTGCTTATCTGCCAATCGAGAAGGTAAAGATTTAGCCGAAATGTATGATATGAAATTAGCAGGAGCAAAGGCATTTTCGGATGGCAATGCAGCCGTTCAAGATGCAGGCTTAATGTCTCGTGCAATGCTTTATGCTAAAGGAATTGACAGTTTAATTATTTCAAAACCGGAAGATAAAAACATAGCACAAAATGCTCAAATGAATGAAGGGCAAACGAGCACTTTGCTCGGTATGAAAGGAAATCCTTCACTCGCAGAAGAGCTGATGGTTTCGCGTGATATTTTCTTAGCAGAATACCAAGATGCAAAAGTTCATTTTACATGTATTACAGCTGCAAAGTCTGTTGAATTAATAAAAGCAGCAAAGAAAAAGGGATTAAAAGTGACCGCAGATGTAAGCGTCAATCATCTTTATTTTGACGACACCATGCTCGAATCTTTCGATACCAATTTTAAATTATCGCCACCGCTTAGAACTAAAGAAGATATTAAAGCGCTTAAGCAAGGATTAAAAGAAGGCAGCATCGATGCTATTTGTTCGCAACATACACCAGAAGATATTGAACACAAGCAAGTAGAATTTGAATACGCCAAAGAAGGAATGATAGGCTTGCAAACAGCATTTTCATTGGCTTTGATGACACTCGAAAAACAAATGGACCTAAGCGATATTATTGCAAAATTCACCATTGCACCAAGAGCCATTTTAGGATTACCAGCTCAAAGTATTGCAGTGAATCAAATGGCATCTCTTACTTTGTTTGACCCTGCTGCCACTTGGAAATTTCAACCAAGCGATAATGCATCAAAATCTAAAAATACTGCTTTGTTTAATCAAGCATTAAAAGGAAAAGTAATTTCAATTATTAATAATCATCAGCTAAAATAACAATGGATAATTCAATCAAAGATGCTTTAGCTGCCACCATAGCTGGCTTTCAAAAGGGCTCCGCATTACAAGGTGATACGATAGAAGTGAAAGAAATTTTCGAACAATTGGTTCATGTTTTTGAATCAACCGAAGATTTTATGGATAAAGTGGCCTTACTCGATCAATGCATCGATGACAATCCAAAGTTTGATGCCATTAGAGAGTATTTGTTCGATTTATTAATGATTAATTTTTTTGCAGCCGATGCTTTGCAATTAGAAGAAGATTATTTAGAGTCGGAAGAATGGGAAGCCATTGAAGACCAAACAATAGACAGAGGGACAGAAATGTTGAACTTGTTATTGTATATCAAAGAATGTAAAGAGGAAGGCCTCGATCCAGATTTAGACGATTACTTAAAAGAGTTTTTATTGGTCGAAGATGACGAGTTTCAAGATGAGCATGCTATATACGAAGACATTATTGCGAATCAAATGTTAATTGAGGCACCTTTTTCCGAAATCGCTAGGGTGCAGTTAACATTGAATGCTAATTCTGAAATAAAAGAATGGTTTTATCCAATTGTTTCTTTCTTTTCGAATCCATCTTTTAAAGAGCAAGATTTCGAAGAATATACAACTGCTGCGCCGCAGAAAGCAATGGACGCTGCAGTTTTAGCTTCTTTGTTGGCCTATTACCACGGAACAGATCGTTTTAATGAATCTTTTTTTAATTTATAATTATGGAAAATCAAGCAGTTAAAGAATTTAGAAGCGTTGCTTTAAAATGGGGAGTTATCTCTGGTTTAGTATCCATTTTATACACTATTTTATTGTATGTGATTGATGCAAAATTATTAGCAAGCGGAACATGGACAAGCCTTAGTATGGTATTTATCATTACTTTTATTGTGTTGTCTATTAAAGAATTTAAATCAACACAAGAAGGGTATATCAGCTTGTCGGAAGCTTTGTTTACAGGCTTCTTCACCTTTGTGATAGGCTCCTTAATTTCGGCTTTATTTGGATATCTCTTAATGAATTTCATTGATACCAATTTGCCTATCATTATCAAAGATACCGTCATTGAAAATGCAGTTGCGATGATGCAAAAATTTGGCGCATCCGAAGCAGACATTTCTAAAGCATTAGAAAGATTAAACGAGCAAGATTATAGTGTTACTTTAAAAAGAGTAGGTTTAAATTTTCTGGGTACATCGGCATTTGGCTTTGTATTGTCATTCATAGTGGCTGCCATCATGAAAAAGAAAAGACCTGTTTTTGAATAAATAAAATTTGAATGGATATATCAATTGTTATTCCTTTATTGAATGAAGACGAATCGCTTCCAGAATTGCATGATTGGATTGCAAGGGTAATGGACGCGAATCAATTTAGCTATGAGCTATTATTTATTGATGATGGCAGTACAGATCAATCGTGGAAAGTGATTGAAAGCTTGCAAGCTAAAAACCCAAATGTAAAGGGTATTAAGTTTCGTAGAAATTATGGTAAATCTGCTGCGCTCAATGTTGGTTTTGAAGCCACACAAGGTAATGTGGTTTTTACCATGGATGCCGATTTGCAAGATAGCCCCGACGAATTACCGATCATGTACCATCGTTTAATCAACGAGCAATTAGATTTAATTTCTGGTTGGAAAAAGAAACGCTACGATCCAATTTCAAAAACAATTCCTACTAAATTATTTAATTGGGCTACTAGAAAAATGTCTGGTATTAATAATTTACACGATTTTAATTGTGGATTAAAAGCCTATCGCAAAGAAGTGGTTAAAAACATTGAGGTTTATGGCGAAATGCATCGTTATATTCCTGTAATTGCTAAGTGGGCTGGTTTTACTAAGATTGTGGAGCAGCCAGTAGAACACCGTGCTAGAAAATACGGGGTCACTAAATTTGGATTAAGCAGATTTGTGAATGGATTTTTAGATTTACTTTCGATCTTTTTTGTTGGAAAATTTCAAAAAAAACCCATGCATTTTTTCGGCACCATTGGAGTGTTGTCATTTTTATCCGGAATGTTAATTGCTATTTACCTTATCGCCGATAAATTATATACCATTTACGAAGGCCAACATATTTCTAGAGATGTTACGGCGCAACCTTTGTTTTACATTGCTTTGGTGATGACTATCATAGGGGTGCAATTATTTTTAACCGGCTTTATTGCCGAAATGGTTGGTCGTAGCACACACGATCGAAACAATTATCAAATTGAAAAACATATTTAATCATTTATACAATGAAATACCATTTAGTGTCTGGTGCCTGCGGTTTTGTAGGAAGAAATTTAGTCAAAAGAATATTAAAAAGTAATAACGATAGAATCATTATTGTCGATAATTTATCGACGGGTATTCATCCAGATAAATGGTTGTCAAATCCTAGTGCATCATTGCAAGATTTAGCAGTTTATGAAAATGAAAGGGTTTATTTTTTCAATGGCGATTTTAGAGTGCTGTTAAATAAAATGACCGTTAATCAAAATTACATTCAAGATCATTACGGTTTAGCTTTCGATAAATTTACCGATGTTTTCCATTTTGCTGCCATTGTTGGTGGCCGTGCAAAAATTGATGGTGACCCAATGATGGTTGCGATAGATTTAGCCATTGATGCAGAATTTTTCTATTGGGTGTGTAACCACAAACCAGCAAGGGTAATGTATCCAAGCTCTTCGGCAGCTTATCCAATCGATTTACAATCTGATACCGACTTTGTAGCTTTAAAAGAAAGCGATATCGATTTCGAACATAATTTAGGTAAGCCAGATATGACTTACGGTTGGTCTAAATTAACTGGAGAATATTTAGCAAGAATAGCTGCAAAATATTATGGCATTTCTGTGGCTTGTGTGCGTCCGTTTTCTGGATATGGCGAAGACCAAGACCTAACCTATCCAATACCAGCTATCGCACTAAGAGCAGCCAAAAAAGAAGATCCATTTGAAGTTTGGGGTTCTGGAAAACAAGGAAGAGATTTTGTGCATATTGATGATTGTATTGATGCAATTTTTTTAGCGATGGATAATATCACCGACGGTTCTGCGATCAATATTGGTGCAGGTAGGTTATATTCTTTCTTAGAAATTATTGATGTTTTTGCAGGGTTTGCAGGTTATCAACCAACCATCAAACCTTTATTAGATAAGCCTGTGGGCGTACATGCAAGACATTCAGACATGAGCTATGTATTAGAAAAATACGGATGGACTCCAAAGATTTCTTTAGCGGAAGGTTTAAAAAGAGTATACGATAAAGCAGTTGAAAATAGTAAAAATTAATTGATACTATTTTAAATGGAAATCGAAACAATTGTATTATTTGGACCTGGGCCACAATTTAAAGGGGGCATTGCCAATTACAATACCTCATTAGCTAAAGCGCTCGATGCGCAAGGACACGATGTGCATATTGTTTCTTGGACACAACAATACCCTGCAATTATTCCGCGTGATTTTATTGATAGAAGTTCCAAAGCCGATCAATTGGCTGGAACCAATATTAAAATTACTTACCTAACAAATTATAATAATCCATTTACTTGGTCTGAAACCGTTGATTTTATTGCAAAATTAAAGCCTACCAAAGTTATATTTCAATGGGCAATTGCTATCCAAGGATTGCCAATGGGGTATATTGCCCGAGGATTAAAAAAGAAAAACATAGAAGTTATTTTTGATTTGCATTTAGTGATTCAAAAAGAAGCCAGTTCTATAGATAAACTATTTACAAAATACGGTTTAAAAGTAGCCGATACCTATATCGCTCATGCATACAAAACTGTTGCAGAATTAAAGTTAACTTTTCCAGATTTAAAGTTAACAGTCAATGAAAATGGGCAGCGCGCAAAAGATGATTCTTGCACCGTAATTAAATTATATCATCCCATTTATGATATGTTTAAACCGCAAGCAGACTTTGACATAGCCGCAAAAAAAAGCGAATTAAAGCTTGCTCCAAAAGTATTATTGTTTTTCGGTTTTATTAGAAAATACAAGGGTTTGCACCAAGTTATAGCGGCATTTAACGAAGTCGCTAAACAAAGAGACGATGTTTCTTTATTAATTGTTGGAGAGTCTTTCTGGCAAACTTTAGACCAATCTAAATGGAGTACAAGAATTAAAAAAGCCTTATTTAATTCTGCAAAATCTATTTTTTTAAATCAAACCGATAACGAGCAAGATTACCGACCACTCGAACTTATTGAAGAATATCAATTACAAAATAGAGTAGCGGTTGTCAACGAATTTGTCTCAAACGAAAAAGTACATGAGTATTTTCAAATAGCAGATGCTATTTTATTATACTATTTAACGGCTACACCATCTGGTGTAGAATCCATTAGTTATAATTTCAATTTACCCGTTTTAGCTACTAAAGTAGGGCACTTTCCAGAAACCATTAAACATGGCTATAATGGTTATTTAGCCGAAGACAGAGACATTCAATCGATGGCAAAGGAAATGATACATATGCTGGATGAGCCAATTGATAGAAATAATGTAGTAGAAACAGCAAAGCATTTAAGCTGGGAGAATTATGCAAAAGCCATACTAAATAAATAAGATGATTAAATCAATATTTTTAACTGCATTCGATTTAACCAAAAAAAACGCCATTGTTTTAATTGGTGTTTTTTTAAGTATTGTATTGTTATCTTTTTTAATGGGTCTTTTGGGCGAGTTACTGCGTCAACAAATTATTGCTTCGGTAGTATTTAATATTTTTTCATTGATTGTTAATATCACTTTTACCATCGCAACAATTAAATTGGCTTTTGCAATTATATCCGACCAAACGCTACTGTTTGATGCTATAAAACCTACTAAAATAGAGGCTTTGAAGATTGTTAGGTCTAGTTTTTATTTGATTTTATTGATTATTTCGATGCTGTTTTTAACCCTTGGTTTTTTAGAATTGCTTGGCGTAATTGATCCAAGTTTTACTGCTTTTTTCGATGATTTATCAAAAGACCCAAATCATTTATTTAATTATACCGCTACGCATTTAACCTATACATTCGCTATTTTATTATTGATCATTTTACCTACGCTCATTATTTATATACGATTAGGTTTTGTAAATTATTTAATCATTGATAAAGGAATAGAGGTAGGCAGTGCATTTATGATAAGTTATCAATTTACCAAAGGGAAATTAGGCTTTATCATATTATTATATTTGGCTATCATAGCACTAAATATAATAGGTTTAGCCTTTTTATTAGTTGGCGTTTTATTTACGATTCCCATGTCATTTATAATAATCGCTTTGGCTTATCGATACTTATTTCCTAAAGAACTTTTAGAAGAACCTAGCTTTTTAATTTAATAAATGTATTAATGGCTATTAAATCTTTCCTTGCTAAAATATACGCTCGAATACTTGTTAGAAAACTGCAAAAAGATCAATTGCATGCTATTGGTATTCAAGCGCAAATCTTAGCAGATTTAATAAAAAAAGCAAAGCATACCCATTTTGGTTTAGCGCATCAATTTAATCAAATTGAAAGTTACGAAACCTTTAAAAACCTTGTTCCTGTTAGAGATTACGAAGATTTTCAGGAACCTTACCTAAAGGATTTAATTGCTGGTAAGCCCAATGTGCTTTGGCCTGGTAAACCTATTTATTTTTGTAAAACATCAGGTACTACCTCTGGCGTTAAATATATTCCAATTACGAAGGATTCCATGCAACATCATATAGCTGCTGCAAAAACGGCTTTACTTTGTTACATTAACGAAACTGGGAATGCGGATTTTCTCAATGGAAAATTAATTTTTTTACAAGGTAGTCCATTGCTTAATCAACAAGCAGGTATTGCAACTGGAAGGCTATCTGGCATTGTGGCTCACCATGTGCCGGCTTATTTACAAGCTAATCGATTACCGAGTTTCGAAACCAATTGTATCGAAGATTGGGAATCAAAATTAGACGCAATTGTGGCAGAAACTATTCATCAAGATATGACACTCATTTCTGGTATACCACCTTGGGTGCAAATGTATTTTGATAAATTAATTCAGCAATCAAATGGACAAGCAATCAAAGACATTTTTAAAAACTTTTCTTTATTTGTTTATGGCGGTGTAAATTTTGAACCTTATCGTGCTAAAATAGAACAAAGTATTGGAAAGAAAATCGATACAATAGAGACCTATCCTGCATCGGAGGGTTTTATTGCATTTCAAGATACGCAAAACGAAGCAGGCTTATTATTAAATATCAATGCGGGTATATTCTTTGAATTTATACCAGTCGAAAATTATTTTGATGATCAACCTAAAAGATTATCGTTGGCTGATATCGAGCTAGAAAAAAATTATGCTTTAATTCTTACAACTAATGCCGGATTGTGGGCATATAGTATAGGAGATACGGTAAAATTTGTAAGTAAAAATCCTTATCGCATTAAAGTTACAGGCAGAATTAAACATTTTATTTCTGCATTTGGCGAACATGTAATTGGCGAAGAGGTGGAGTATGCATTAATGACAGCAGCTAAGGAAATCAATTTAGCCATTGCCGAATTTACGGTTGCACCTCAAGTAAACCCTATAGATAAAGGGCTTCCTTATCATGAATGGTTTATCGAAACAGCACAAATCATTAATGATTTATCAGCATTTGCTGCTAGAGTCGATGAATTATTGCAAACAAAAAATGTATATTACAAAGACTTGATTAATGGAAAAGTATTGCGCACTTTACAAATTAAAATCCTACCAGCAGGTGCTTTTATTAATTATATGAAAAAGGAAGGTAAATTAGGTGGTCAAAATAAAGTGCCTAGATTATCAAATGATAGAAAAATTGCAGATCAATTAATTGGATAATGAATTCAGAAAATAAAAAACATATAGCTATACTTGGGTCTACCGGATCTATTGGCACACAAACGTTAGAAGTGGTTGCCGCTAATCCGCATTTATTTAAAGTAGAAGTATTAACTGCACATGCCAATGCAGAATTATTGGCTAGTCAAGCCATACAGTTTGACGTAAACGCAGTTGTTATCACAGACGAAAGCAAATATGCTTGGTTAAAAGAAAAATTAGCGCATACCGATATTAAAGTTTTTGCTGGAGAACAGGCCTTATCAGAAGTAGTTACTTTTGAGAAAATTCAATTGGTATTAACTGCACTAGTTGGCTATGCAGGTTTAAAACCAACCATTGCAGCCATTAAAGCCAAAAAGAATATTGCCTTAGCCAACAAAGAAACATTGGTGGTAGCAGGCGATTTAATTACCAAATTAGCGGAAGAATACGATGTATCCATATTACCTGTAGACTCCGAACATTCTGCCATTTTTCAATGTTTAGCTGGCGAATGGCATAATAAAATTGAAAAAATTTATCTGACTGCTTCGGGCGGACCTTTTAGAGGAATGGATCGTTTGGCTTTAGCCAGTAAAACAAAAGCGCAAGCGCTTAAACATCCTAATTGGACGATGGGTGCAAAAATCACTATCGACTCTGCATCCCTTATGAATAAAGGCTTAGAAGTAATCGAAGCTAAGTGGTTATTTAATCTACAACCAAATCAAATAGATGTTATTGTTCATCCGCAATCCATTATTCATTCGATTGTACAATTCGAAGATGGATCGATGAAAGCGCAAATGGGTTTACCCGATATGAAATTGCCTATTCAATATGCATTAACTTATCCGATGCGAACCATCACCGATTTTCCGCGTTTTGATTTTTTAAATTACCCAACTTTGAGTTTTGAAAAGGCCGATACCGATACTTTCAAAAATTTAGACTTGGCTTTTCAAGCGATGAAACAAGGCGGCAATATGCCCTGTATATTAAATGCAGCAAACGAAGTGGTAGTAGCTGCTTTTTTAAATGACCAAATTGGTTTTTTAGAAATGTCTGATGCCATTGCAGATTGTATGCAAAAAATTACATTTATAGACACACCAAATTACGATGATTATGTAGCTACCGATACAGAAAGCCGTATATTTACACGCAATTGGATTTTAAATCAATAATATAATTTTTATGAATGGACTTATCATGGCTGCGCAATTAATCGCTGGCCTTTCTATTTTAGTAGTATTACACGAATTAGGGCATTTTTTAGCAGCCCGTGCATTTGGAATTAAAGTAGAGAAATTTTATTTGTTTTTTGATGCATGGGGTTTCAAGCTTTTTAGTGTTAAAATCGGAGAGACAGAATATGGTATTGGATGGTTGCCGTTAGGAGGCTATGTTAAAATTGCCGGCATGATAGATGAATCGATGGATGTAGAAGCAATGAAAGCGCCTGCAGAGCCCTGGGAGTTTCGATCTAAACCAGCTTGGCAAAGATTAATCGTTATGATAGGTGGCGTAACCGTGAATGTTATATTGGGTATTCTAATTTTTTGGATGCTGACATTTAAATACGGACAAAGTTATATTCCAAATGAGCAAGCCAAACATGGAATTGTTGCCTACGAATTAGCCAACGAAATTGGATTACAATCTGGTGATAAAATTACCAGTATCAACCAAAAACCATTGGTTAAATTTTCGGATATGTGGAGCTCTGAAGTATTAATGGGAAATGCAATTATTGCATTCGAAAGAAACGGACAGCCACAAGAAATTACGATTCCCACTAATTTTATTGAAAAACTTTCTGATAAAGGACGCTCTAATTTTATAGATGATTTTCCAAGAGTAGAAAGCGAAGTAGATAGTTTAGTTTCAGACGGAAGCGCAGCAAAATCGGGTATGCAGGTAGGAGATATCATTTTAACAGTAAACGATTCTACCGCTCAGTTTATGGATCAATTAAAACCAATTGTTGTCAAAAATGCTGGAAAAGAAATTAATTTAAAAGTATTAAGAGGAGCAGATCAAATTGCTTTAACTGTAATTGTTAGTAAAGAAGGCGCCATTGGTTTTTTCCCAAAGAAAAACTTTGATTTAAAAACAATTGAATATGGTTTCTTTGAAGCCTTGCCTATTGGTGCAAGTAAAGCATGGTCTACTTTATCCGATAACGTAAAAGGTTTAGGGAAAGTAGTAAGGGGTGAAGTAGCTGCAAATAAAGCGGTTCAGGGCCCTATAGGAATCGCTGCAATTTATGGAGCTACTTTTAATTGGATTAAATTCTGGACATTAACAGGCATACTTTCTATGATATTGGCTTTCATGAATATTTTACCTATACCTGCTTTAGATGGAGGGCATTGCGTGTTCTTAATCATCGAATCTATTATTGGTAGACCATTAAGCGATAAATTTATGGAGCGCGCGCAAATGGTTGGTTTTGTGATATTAATAAGCTTAACGGTTTTTGCTTTTGGAAATGATCTTTGGAAATTATTTGCTAAATAAAAATGAATTATTTTGAATTGTATGAAATTCCTGTTTCTTTTTTAGCCGATGAAACACTCATCAAACAACGCTATTATTTAAATAGTAAAAAATACCATCCAGATTTTTTTATTAATGAATCGGAAGAAAAACAAGCAGAGGTGCTGCATTTGTCTACTTTAAACAATGAAGCTTATCGATTATTAACCGACTTTGATAAAAGGGTTGCTTATATTTTAACTTTAACTGGTCAGATAACAGAGGCCGAAAAATTCGTTTTACCTCCCGATTTTTTAATGGAAATGATGGACATCAACGAAAGGATTATGGAGCTATCTGCTAATGATGTGCTTGTCATTTCCGATGTTACAAATGAAATAGCAATATTGGAAGAAACCCTAAACAGCTATTTGCAAGCCAGTTGCAAGCAATTTGATGCACAAAACGATATAGACCAAGCGGCTGTTTTATTGGCAATTAAGGATGCCTATTATCGCAAAAAATATTTGTTGCGAATTAAAGATAGTTTGAATAAGTTTGCATCCTGATTTAGTTCGCTAAATCTTAATCAAGAATGCCCAGCTGGCGGAATTGGTAGACGCGCTGGTCTCAAACACCTGTGGGAAACCGTGCCGGTTCGACTCCGGCGCTGGGTACTAAAAAAGCCTCTGAATTTTCAGAGGCTTTTTTTATTTTTTAAATATTATCTCACTAAGTTCACACTACCCGTCTGTGTTCTCACCCTCGAAGTTAAGGTGTAGAAATACGTTCCTGCACCTGCACCATCGCCATCCCATTCAAATTCTGGATCTTTAGATTCGAATA
>CAIMAP010000026.1 GCA_903838995.1 uncultured bacterium
GATATTGTTGATGAAATAATTTTCATCTGATTTATTTACATTGATGGTAATTTTCTTACACTTAAGCTCTTGCTGTTTGATTTCAGTGAAGGCCAAAGAAAGTCCGATGGTAGCTATTCCTAGTATCCACAAAAGCGTTATGCCAATTTTTGTCCAAGGAATATTTTTCATTAGCTTACTAATTCTTGAATTGGTTTAACCATTGTGTCTATATCTCCTGCTCCTACTGTTAATAATAATTCAATTTCCATATTGGCTAATTTTTCCATCAAATTTTCTTTAGATGCCAATTGTTTATTAGCAATACTTACTTGATTTAAAATTAAATTAGCGTCTACCCCTTCAATAGGTAATTCTCTTGCTGGATAAATATCCATTACAATTAATTGATCTGCTAAACTCAATACTTCTGAAAATTCTTGTGCAAAGTCTTTTGTTCTCGAAAATAAGTGTGGCTGAAAAATAACAGTCAATTTTTTGCTTGGATACATTTGCCTTACGGAATTAATACAAGCTCTTAATTCTTCGGGGTGATGTGCGTAGTCATCGATGTAAACCATCTTTTCGTTTTGCACGATGTATTCAAATCTTCTTTTAACACCAGTAAAAGAAGCCAATGCCGCTCTAATTTTTTCTTCCGGTATTTCTAATAACATGCCCACAATAATGGCAGCGGTAGCATTCTCTACATTGTGTAAACCCGCTAGGCCTAAGCACATGTCTTTATATTCGAGTGCGCCGTTTTTAAAATCAAAAATATATTTACCATTTTGAATTCTAATATTGTGTGCAGTATAATCTGCGCTTGTAGAATTTACACCATAGGTAATGCCATTTTTTTGAATGGGTAAATTGTATTTGAAAATTAATTTACCACCTCTTTTTACTTGACTTGCATACAATCTAAAAGATTCTTCGATGTGATTTTTATCACCGTAAATATCTAGATGATCGGCATCCATCGAAGTTACAATCGCAATATCTGGATGTAATGTTAAAAAAGAACGATCAAATTCATCGGCTTCTATTACCATCACATTATTTTTTCCAAATAAAATATTGCTTTGATAATTGGTAGAGATGCCTCCTAAAAATGCCGAGCAATCATAACCCGAATGTTTAAGTAAATGTGCAATAATGGTAGAGGTGGTTGTTTTGCCATGCGTACCCGCTACGCCAATGGTAAAAGAACTTTCTGATATAATACCCAATACTTGCGCTCTTTTCCTCAACATAAAATCTTGCTCTATAAAATAATTCAAGATTTCGCTGTCTTGGGGAATAGCTGGCGTGTATATAATGAGGGTGCTTGGATCATGTACTAAAAAAGTTTCGGGTAGTAAAGAACTATCATCAAAATAAGTTACTGGAATTTCTTCTGCAATTAATTCTTTAGTTAAAATAGTTTCTGTTTTATCGTAACCCGCAACTTCACATCCTCTATTTTTAAAATAGCGCGCTAGTCCACTCATCCCGATTCCTCCGATGCCAACTAAATAAACATTTTTAATGTGCGCTAATTTCATTTAAATTATTTTATCAATTTAATTACTTCTGTTGCAATTTTTTCTGCCGCATCTGTAATAGCTAATTGCGAAATATTATTTCCTAAACTTTTTATTTGACTTTCATCGTTTAATAATTCGATGCAAGTTTTTATTAATGTTGTTGATGCATTTGCATCGGTAATTAAAATGGCAGCAGATTTTTTAACCAATGCCATCGCATTTTTTGTTTGATGATCTTCTGCAACATTTGGAGAGGGAACTAATATTACTGGTTTAGCCAATAAACATAATTCCGAAATGGTTCCAGCACCTGCTCTCGAAATGATTACATCGGCTGCAGCATAAGCCATCTCCATATTACTAATAAACTCAAATATCCTCACTCCTGACGGCAATTTCGACCCTACATTTTCAACAATTGTGGAATAGTACAACTTACCTGTTTGCCATATCACTTGAATATCCTGAGCGACCAGTAAATTCAAGTCTTTCAAGACGCTGGTATTGAGTGTACGAGCACCTAAACTTCCGCCAATTATCAGTACTGTTTTTTTATTTTCAGCTAGACCAAAATGTGCTAGTGCATCTGATCTTTTTACATCCATTTTTACAATCTGCGAACGAACAGGATTACCGGTCAATAAAAGCTTCGATTGCTCAAAATATTTTTCCATGCCATCATATGCCACACAGATTTTTTTAGCCGCAGAAGACAACATTTTGTTGGTAATTCCTGGGTACGAATTTTGCTCTTGGATAAGACAAGGGATATTAAGTTGTGCAGCCATAAAGAGCAATGGACCAGATGCATAACCTCCAACACCAACCGCCACATCGGGTTTAAATTTTTTGATAATTTGACGCGCTTTCCAACAGCTTTTGAGTAAGCGAATTGGAAACTTCAAATTAGCTAAAGATAAATTTCTTTGTAAACCCCTGATATCTAATCCCACTATATCGTAGCCTGCAGCAGGCACCTTTTCCATTTCAATTTTACCAATGGCACCTACAAATAAAAATTGCGCATCGGGATACATAGCTCGAATGGCACCGGCAATGGCAATAGCTGGGAAAACATGGCCACCTGTGCCACCTCCACTAATAATAATTCTAGGCTGTTGCAAGTTCCGCTCCTTTCTCTATTTCTTCAATGTCTCTGCTCACACTCAGAATAATTCCGAAAGCCACACTGGTGAATAAGATAGAAGTTCCGCCCATGCTCACCAATGGCAAAGGCACACCGGTTACGGGCATCAAATTTACGGCCACGGCCATATTCGCAAAAGCTTGTATGACCAAACTAAAGCTCAATCCACAAGCCAGTAATGCGCCAAATGCCTTTGGCGCTTTGGTAACAATTTTTATGGATCGATATAAAAATACGAGGTATGCAATGATGATCATCAAGGCACCAATCATTCCATATTCTTCGATTATAATGGAAAAAATAAAATCGGAATAAGGATGTGGTAAATAATTTTTTTGTGAACTGTTTCCAGGTCCTTTGCCGAATAATCCTCCGGTTGCAATGGCAATTTTAGATTGATCGGATTGAAAACTTTTGTCTTTATCAACGGTTTCGTTACTCGTAAAAGTTTTTATTCTAGAAAAATAGGTTTCCCTTCTTGGCCCAAAAAATACAACCAAAACTAGAATCATGACACCTGCAGCGCCAGTAGTTAAGATATGCTTTACGCTTATTCTACCAATCAACATAATTAGGCAACAAGTTGCAAAAAGCATTAAAGCTGTAGAGAAATTGGCTGGTGCAATTAAGGCAATGGTTAATACCACTGCGCCAATAATTGGTAAAAAAGATTTTTTTAAATCTTTGATGTTTTCTTGCCGGCGAGATAGTTCTCGTGCCAAATACATGATGATCGCTAACTTAGCTAAATCGGATGTTTGAAAAGATTGATCAATAATTGGAATGGTAATCCATCGTGCTGCTTGATTAATTTTCTCGCCCATTAAAATGGTATAGGCCAACAATGGAAAAGAAACAAACAATAAAATTTGCGCAATTTTTGAATAATACCTATAATCTAATTTATGTGCCCAATACATTAAGAAAAGGCCCGCTATCATTAAAGTGATATGCTTGTAAATATAATATTCGGTATTACCGTGTTGTTTTTTATAAGCCAATGTTCCGGTAGAACTATAAACTGCAAGTAAAGAAAAGAGCGATAGAAATATCACCACCAACCAAATATATCGGTCGCCTTTTGCGTTTTTAAATATCCAATTATAAGCCATTTGATTTAAATATTAAAGTTCCTTCACTGCATCCATAAACTGTTGACCCCTATCTTCATAGTTCTTAAACAAATCGAAACTTGCACAAGCGGGTGACAATAAAACGGTATCTCCTTTTTTCCCTAAGTGATAACTTACTTCGGCCGCTTCTGTAGCCGAAGCGGTATTCACAATAATATCTACCACATTGCCGAAAGCCTCATGTATTTTACTATTATCTGTTCCTAAACAAACAATGGCACGCACCCTATCTTTCACTAATTGCGTAAGCATGCTATAATCATTTCCTTTATCTACCCCGCCAGCAATCCAAATAATTGGGGTGTTAATGCTTTCTAATGCAAACCAAGTAGCGTTCACATTTGTTGCCTTACTATCGTTTATAAATTCGATACCTTGAATGCGTGCCACATGCTCTAATCGATGCGGTGCATTTTTAAAATCAGACATACTCTGTTTTAATGTTTCATTTCTAATGTCTAACAATTTTGCAGCAACGCCCGATGCCATTGAGTTATAGAGATTGTGTTTTCCTTGTAGCGCAAGTTCTTGGATAGTCATAGTAAATGTATTTTGTTTTAGTTTTATGTTTAAATGTTGGTTGCTAATAGAGGCACCATATGCCAAATCTTCTGCTATAGAAAATGGAATCATGGTCGAATCTATTTGTTGAGAGGCAAGCGCTGCTTGAATAACTTCGTCATCTTTACAGTAAATAAAATAATCACTTGCCGTTTGATTTTGTGTAATTCTGAATTTAGAATTCACATATTTTTGCATTTGGTAATCGTATCGATCTAAATGATCGGGAGTAATATTGGTTAATATGGCAATGTCTGCTTTAAAATCGAACATATCGTCTAGCATAAAACTGCTCAACTCTAATACATAATAATCGAATTTTTTCGTAGCTACTTGCATCGCAAAACTATTGCCTACATTGCCTGCTAGGCCTACATTCAAACCTGCATTTTTCAATAAATGATAAGTCAATAAGGTGGTAGTCGTTTTTCCGTTAGTACCGGTAATGGCAATCATTTTTGCATTGGTATACCTCGATGCAAATTCAATTTCCGAAATAATAGGAATTTGTAAAGCAATTATTTGTTGAATAATTGGCGCCTTGTTTGGAATACCCGGACTCTTAATAATTTCGGTTGCATTACAAATTAAATCGGCCGTATGTTGACCTTGTTCAAATGCAATTCCATAATCATTTAAGGTATTCACAAAAGCAGGTGCGATATTGCTCATATCAGATAAGAACACATCGAAGCCCTGAAGCTTAGCCAATACAGCCGCTCCAGTTCCACTCTCTGCTCCACCTAATACAACAATTCTTTTGCTCATTTTTTATCTTAATTTTAAAGTAACAATAGTAATGACCGCTAACAATATTCCGATGATCCAAAAACGGGTCACAATTTTTGGCTCACTATAACCTAATTTTTGATAATGATGATGTAAAGGAGACATTTTAAAAACCCTTCTGCCTTCTCCATATTTTCTTTTAGTGTATTTGAAATAACTTACTTGAATAATTACCGATAAGTTTTCTACTAAAAAGATGCCGCACAATAAGGGTATTAATAATTCTTTACGAATCATGATGGCGTAGGATGCAATAATACCGCCTATTGCAAGGCTTCCAGTATCTCCCATAAAAACTTGCGCAGGATAAGTGTTGTACCACAAAAATCCAATACATGCACCCAAGAATGCACCCGCAAATACTACTAATTCGCCGGAATTTGGAATGTACATGATGTTCAAATAGTTTGCGAAGACAATATTACCCGATACATATGCGAGCACACCCAATGCCAAACCAATAATTGCTGAGGTTCCAGTGGCAAGACCATCTATTCCATCTGTAATGTTTGCGCCATTAGAAACTGCCGTAATAATCAAAATCACAATTGGAATAAAAATCCAAAATGCATAGTCTTCATAACCTGGCCCAAAATATTTCAAAAGTTTTGCGTAATCGAATTCGTTATTTTTGTAGAAAGGCACATTTGTTTTGGTAGACTTTTGTGCATGCGCAACATAATAGCTACTGGCCGTACGCTTTGTGTTTTCGGAGGTTTTAACAGATGCCAATTGCGATGCTGGAATTTTTTCTTTCACTACAATAGAAGGATGAAAAAACATGGTATAACCAATAATCAAACCCAATCCAACCTGTCCAACAATTTTAAATCTACCAGCTAAACCTTCTTTATTCTTTTTAAATACTTTAATGTAATCATCAATAAAACCAATGGTTCCCATCCACACAGTGGTAATTAACATGAGTATAATATATACGTTTGTTAATTTGGCAAATAATAAAGTAGGGATAATAATAGCCGATAAAATAATTAAGCCACCCATAGTTGGCGTACCTTTTTTCTCCGATTGACCTTCTAAACCTAAGTCTCTAATGGTTTCTCCTACTTGTTTTTTATGCAAGAAAGCAATCAATCTTTTACCCATCAATAAAGAAATAATTAGCGATACGATGATCGCCAAAGTAGTTCTAAAGGTGATAAACTGAAACAAACCTGCCCCAGGTAAATCAAAGTGTTTGTCTAAATAAGTAAAAAGATAATACAGCATCTTGTTTTATTATTTTAATGATTCCATTATTTCTGAAAATATTTGTTTGTCGTCGAAAGGAAATTTTACGCCATTAATTTCTTGGTATTTTTCGTGACCTTTTCCGGCTAATAATATAATATCTCCACTCTTCGCTAAATGACAAGCCGTACGAATGGCTTCTTTTCTATCTTGAATGGTAATTGTTTTTTTCTTCAATGAAATGGGAACGCCTGCTTCCATTTCTTTTAAAATGGCTGCGGGATCTTCAGTTCTAGGATTATCTGAAGTTAAAATGACTTTATCGCTCAGCTTACAAGCTACTTCGGCCATAATGGGTCTTTTAGTTTTATCGCGATCGCCACCACAACCCACAATTGCAATTACCGTTTCATTGCCTTTTCTAATATTGGCAATGGTTTGCAATACATTTTTAATAGCATCTGGTGTATGCGCATAATCTACAATACCAATTACGCCGTTGGCTGCAATGGTATAATCAAATCTTCCTTCGGCACCACTTAGCGTAGATAAAATAGTTAAGACCCTGGTTTTATCTTGATCTAATAACATAGCGGTAGCATAAACAGCCAATAAATTATAGGCATTAAAACTACCGACCATTTTAAACCAAACTTCTTCTGCATCAATATTTAAAAACAAACCCGAAAATTGATTTTCAATTATTTTTGCTTTGAAAGTAGCCATCGACTGCAAGGCATAGGTTTTAGCATGTGCCTTTGTATTTTGCAACATCACTGCGCCACGCTTATCATCCGAATTGGTTAATGCAAAAGCCGAAGCAGGTAATTGATCAAAAAAGTATTTTTTTGCTTTGATATATTCCTCAAATGTTTGATGGAAATCTAAATGATCGTGTGAGATGTTAGTGAATATACCCCCTGTAAAACTTAAGCCAGCAATGCGTTCTTGTACGGTTGCATGCGAACTAACTTCCATAAAACAATAATCACAATTAGCGGCAATCATGTCTAATAAAAGTTCGTTAATGGTGATACTATCTGGTGTAGTATGAGTAGAAGGTATTACGGTATTATTTATTTTATTTTCGACTGTAGATAGCAAACCTACTTTATAACCTAATGCTTGAAATAAATTACTAAGCAAAGTTGCAACGGTTGTTTTACCATTGGTACCCGTTACACCAACCAATTTTAATTTTTTAGAAGGATGTTGGTAATAGGCTGCCGCAATTAATCCCATGGCACGACTACTATTTTCTACTACCACATAAGTTATTGTAGCATCCAATTGCTCAGGCAATTTTTCACAGACAATTACACTTGCCCCTTTTTCAATTGCGCTTGCAATAAATTGGTGTCCATCTGCCACTGTACCAACGGTAGCAATGAACATAGAAGAGGCGCTTACCTTTCTTGAATCAAAACAAATGCCCGTGATGTCTTGTTCGGTGTTGCCTACCAACTCCAAAATTTTACAAGAACTTAATAAGGCACTTAATTTCATTATCTTAAATCTAATACGATTCTACTTCCTTTATTTACTTTTGCTCCTGCAGTAATTGATTGATTAGTAATCTTTCCACTACCATTTACCACCGCAATCATTCCTTCATTTTCTATTAAGTACACTGCATCCTGCAAGCCCATGCCTACTACATTTGGAACCAATCCTGCAATCATTGCTTTAGGACTAAGGCTCACACCATTTTCATCTTTATCGATTGTAACATAAGCTGCTTCGAAATTTGCCGGTGCTTTGATACCCATTTTTTGATAAGCCAAAACAGTTTTTGTTTTATCTCCAGATTTTGCATCTGGATAAGTAGGTGCAATGGCAACTGCTAATGCATTTGCATTATCATTATGCATGGTTAAACTTGTAGCATAAACTTTATCTGCAATCTCTTTAAATATTGGACCAGCAACCACATTTCCATAATAGCCCGACATAGATGGATCGGTTATCACTACAATCATCGAATACTTTGGAAAATCGGCTGGGAAATAACCACAGAACGAAGCCAAATAACGCTTGTTCGCGTAACCTCCAGCACCACCGGCTATTACAGCTGTTCCGGTTTTACCTGCAATGGAATAAATAGTAGTGCTTAAGTTTTTTGCGGTTCCTTGTTTTACTACACCTTCCATTAATTTGCGCATTTTGCCAAGTGATGCATCAGAAGCAATTTTCTTTCTGATAATAATTGGCTCGTATGCTTTAACCAATTGACCACCGCTTCTTAATTCGCGAACAAATTTTGGAGAAACCATAATACCATTATTTGCAACAGCATTATAAAGTGTTAAGGTTTTTAAAGGGGTCATTAAAATAGCATACCCCATTGCTAAGGTTGGCAAGGTAAGATCATTCCATGCAGGAGTATTTGGTTCTATAATTCTGGTTTTAGGCGAACCGGCAATTTCAATGGGTAAATCTTCGCCTATGCCAAAGGCCTTTAATCGATTGATAAAAAGTGAAGCCTTACCATTATAACGGTCATTAATTTGTTTAGAAATTGCCACATTCGAAGAGAGCTCAAAGGCCCTACGCATAGGAATGATGCCGTAACCACCTTCGTGCGAATCTTTAATTTTATGCGAACCGAAAACAGCAATTCCTCCGGTCGTGTTTTGAACTGTAGAAGTATCAAACATACCATCTTCTAAAGCTGCTAAGTAAGAAGCTAATTTAAAAGTAGAGCCTGGTTCGGTTGCTTCACCAACTGCATAATTATAAGTTTCTTTATAAATACCTTTTTCTATACGCGTTAAATTTGCAATTGCTTTAATTTCGCCAGTGGCTACTTCCATTAATACCACACATCCATGGTGGGCATCATGTTTAATGAGTTGCTGATTCAATGCTTTTTGCGCAACGTCTTGGTAGTTTACATCTAAGGTGCTGATAATATCGACGCCATTTTTAGCCGCAATTTCATCTTCTTCGTTTAATGGCATCCATACACCGCCCGAAATTCTTTGCATTAATCTTTTTCCAGGTTCGCCGCCAAGCTCTTTATCGAATGCACCTTCCAAGCCAACCGGTTGAACGCCATCAATTTTATAACCTATTAATCGAGGAGCTAAAGATTTAAATGGTTGAATTCTTTTATTCTTTTGAATAAAAAGTAATCCCCCTTTATTTTTTCCTAATCTAAAAATTGGAAATGTTCTAATTTCCTTTAATTCTAAATAAGTAACATTTCTTTTCAATAAATAATATCGTTCCTTATGATTACGCGCAGCGATCATTTTTCGCTCATAATCTGCGGCTGATTTATCTTTAAATAAAGCTGATAAACAATATGCTAAAGAATCTACTTTACTATTAAAAATTTCGTCTGTTACTTTTTCAGCCATTAAATCAAAACGCAATTCGTATTCTGGCAATGAAGTGGCAAGTAAACTACCGTCGGAAGAATAAATATTTCCTCTGATGGCTGCCACATTGACTAATTTAGTAGTTAAGCTATCTGATAATTTTCTCCACTTTTCTCCTTGAATGTTTTGCAGCTGAAACACCCTGCCAATAATGCCTATAGCCACAATAGCTAGCAAGAAAAATGCTAGATAAACTCTTAAAATAATGTTTTTCCTTATGTTCATTATTCGTTTACTTCAAGCTTGGTTGGTGGAACAACAGATTCTTTTAAGCCAAAAACTTCGGTTAATTTGGCCACCTCGGTTTGCTTACTTTGTGTCATTAAATTAGAACTGATATTGAGGTGTTCCCAATACAATTCTTTTAATTCTTTTTTTATTTTTTCCGAATTCCTTACGCTCTTTTCGGCATAATGATGGTTTGCTATATATAACATACCTAGCATGGCTAGAAAAAAAATGAATGGCAATCCCTTAGTCACATTTTCTTTACTAAAAAATTCGGAAGAAAATAAAGAGTCGATTGGCGAAACCGCTGGCTCCTGTTTTTTTAATTCAATAATAGGCTCCTCTTCTAATACCGATTGCTCTTCTGCAACTGGATCATTTGTTCTTATTCTGTTTGGCCTTTTCATTTAGTTTTTTGCTGCTATTCTTAATTTTGCACTGCGTGCCCTATTGTTGATGCTTAACTCTGCTTCGCTAGCGATGATAGCTTTACGGCTAACCATGCTAAATGGCACCGTAGTATTACCATATAAATCTTTTTCTAACAAACCAGAAAATTTTCCTTTTTGTATATAATTTTTTACCAATCTATCTTCTAAAGAATGGTAAGACATGACCACTAATCTTCCCTCTGGTTTTAACACCTCTTCGGTTTGCATTAAAAAATCTTTTAATACATCGAGCTCTTGGTTAACTTCAATTCTTAAAGCTTGAAATACTTGCGCGAAATATTGATTTTCTTTTCCTCGTTTTGCAATTGGTTTTACAATATCTTTTAATTGTGCAACCGTGTTAATCTCATTGATCTGACGCGATTTGACAATTAAATTGGCCAATGTTTTTGCATTGTGTAATTCGCCATACATGCCAAATATTTTATGCAAATCTGCCTCTGTATAAGTGGCAATAATTTTTTTTGCTGTTAAAGAACGACTTTGATCCATACGCATGTCTAAATCTGCGTCAAACCGAATAGAGAAGCCCCTTGCAGCATCATCAAACTGATGAGAGGAAACACCTAAATCGGCTAATATGCCATCTACTTTTCCAATTTGATGTAAGCGTAAATTGTTTTTTAAGAACTGAAAGTTTTGATCAATAAAAATAAATCGATCGTCGTCGATCACATTTTGCAAAGCATCTGGATCTTGATCGAATCCAATTAAAATTCCATTCGGGCCAAGCTTTGCTAAAATTGCACGGCTGTGTCCACCGCCGCCAAAAGTTACATCTACATAAATACCATCTGCTTTTATATTCATGCCGTCTAAACATTCCGACAACATGACTGGTTGATGATACTTACTCATGTAAGCCCTCCTTTGGCTTTCCCATTACCTCTTCGGCCAGTGATGCAAAATCTGCTGGCTCATCGGTTAATAGGTTATCGTAATTTGCTTTAGACCAAACTTCAATGCGATTGGAATAGGCAAATAAGATTAAGTCTTTATCTATTGCGGCATATTCGGTTAAAGCTTTTGGCAATAACAATCTATTGGTGCCGTCTAACATTAATTCTGATGCTCCTCTAAAAAAGTACCTCGCAAAATCTCTGTTTTTCTTATTGTATAAGTTGAGCTTATTGACTTCGGCGCTGATGGTTTGCCATTCGTTTAATGGGTATAAAACCAAACATTTCTCGAAACCACGATTAATCACAAAGCGTCCTTCAGCTGCTGGCGACAGTTGCTTCTTTAGACCTGCCGGAAGCATGATTCTTCCTTTGGGGTCTACTTTGCACTCAAATTCTCCTAAAAACTGACTCATATTGTGATTTTATCGCTGATTGATGTAGTAAAATTAAATATTCTTACCACTTTTTACCACATCTTACCACTAAAAAGTTTTCAACATGCCTATAACGATAGTAAAAACGAATAAATGCCCAAAAACATGAAAAAAGATGCTAAGCCAGATTTTTAGCTCAGAAGTAGAAAAAATGGCAATGGAAAGGGAAAAATTAACCGAATGGCGGAAAAAAGACAAAAAAAATGCGATGAAAAAACCCTCCATCGCATTTAAAAAATTTCTTTAAAAATTTTATTTTTTATAGGCTTTATTTAAACCTTTTAAAACATCTTGCGTAATGTCTAAACTATCATTTGCAAATAAAATACCAGTGCCTTTTGCATAGTTCATAACAATTTTATATTTTTTATCTTTACTAAATTCTTTGAGGTAAGCGGCTACTTTATCAAATAATGCTTCGTTAAATTTAGCTTGTTCTTCTTGTAAATTTGCACTTGCATTTTCGCTGTATTGCTTGAATGCTTCTTGCTTTTTCATCAAAGATTCTTCGACACTGGCACGCTGCTCTGTGCTCATGCCTGTGGCGCTTTGCTGATAGGCACCAATTTCTTTTTCTAATACCCCACGCTTAGCCATAATAACATTTTCTACCTGTTTTGTTTTGTCTTCAAAATCTTTTTTTGCATCAATAAAATAATCGTAATTATTTAACAAGGTATCACCGTTTACATAAACAGTTGTTGGTGCATTCGCAGCAGTTAATGCAGGAGATGTGTTTTGATTAGATTGATCTTGCCATCTTAAAATATATAAAACAACAACCGCAATAAATAAAACAATGTTTAAGTAAATTGATAAATTTTTCATGTAGCAATTATTAGTAAATATTAAAAATTAATGTTGGTGACCATGTTCGCCATGCACATGTCCATGATCCATTTCTTCTGCTGTTGCTTCTCTTACATCATGAATCAAACCATCAAAAAACAAATCACGACCCGCTAATGGGTGATTAAAATCCATTTTAATGGTTGCTTCGCCAACCTCTAACACTAGGCCTTGCATTTTATTGCCTTCGTTATCTGTCATTGGAATAAAATGACCAGACACAATCATTTCATCGTCAAATTTACCATCTACCACAAAGATATCTTTAGGTAAATCTACAATAGCCGTTTCGTCAATTTCGCCATAACCAGATTCTTCTTTGCTCAATTTAAAGCTAAATGCTTCTCCTATAGCAAGGTTGTCTATTGACTCCTCAAATTTAGGGGGTAAACCACCCATTCCATGCAAGTAAACAAACAAGGTTTCTGGGGTTACTTTTTCTACCATTAGCATCTCTGTGCCATCTTCAATTTTTAATTCATAGGTCAAAGACACTACTTTGTTTGCTGATACTTTCATTTATACTTTTTTTTTAAAATTTAGAAACAGGAAAAACCCTTTCAAATAGGGCATTTTAAAGGATTTTGAGTGATAAATCAAAACATCAAAATTTCCAGCGTCAAAGGTAATTAAATACTTCACAAAATGTTGAAAAAAAGTTCGATTTATCGACAAAATTCATTCCCATTTGCGGGCAAAAAAAAGTATCTTTGAAACCATTGAAAAAATGAAATTATGAGCGAAGAAAAAGAAGACAGATCAAATTATTCAGCAGATAATATTCAGGTATTAGAAGGCCTAGAAGCCGTTCGAAAAAGACCTGCCATGTATATTGGTGATATTGGCATTAAAGGCCTCCATCATCTTGTTTATGAAGTAGTAGACAACTCTATCGACGAAGCACTTGCTGGACATTGTTCAGACATTCAAGTAGCCATCCTAAAAGACAATTCTATTCGTGTAATTGACAATGGCCGTGGTATTCCAACAGACATGCACCATAAAGAGAAAAGATCTGCTTTAGAGGTGGTCATGACCGTATTGCATGCCGGTGGTAAATTCGATAAAGACACTTACAAAGTTTCTGGGGGTTTACATGGTGTGGGGGTGAGTTGCGTAAATGCCTTATCTATTGCCTTAAAAGCCGAAGTTCACAGAGATGGTAAACTCTTTGTACAAGAATATTCACAAGGAAAACCATTATACCCCGTAAAAGAAGTGGGCGCCTCTAATTTAAGAGGAACCACTATTACCTTTAAACCAGATGCAGAGATTTTCAATATCTCTACAGAATATAAATTTGATACCCTTGCGGCTCGTTTAAGAGAATTAGCCTATTTAAATAAAGGCATCAAACTGTCACTTACAGACGAAAGAGAAACAAACGAAGACGGAACATTCCCTGTAGAACACTTTCACTCTGAAGGCGGTCTAAAAGAGTTTGTGAAGTATTTAGACGGTACAAGAGAACCCATCATTCCAGAGCCGATCTATTTAGATGGTACAAAAGGTGGTATTCCGGTAGAATTAGCGATGCAATACAATAGCACCTATACCGAAAATGTACATTCATATGTAAACAACATTAATACCATTGAAGGTGGTACCCATGTTGCCGGTTTTAGAAGAGGCTTAACCAGAACTTTAAAAGCATATGCAGAAAAATCTGGCATGCTTAAAAATTTAAAAATGGAAATTAGTGGGGATGACTTTCGCGAAGGTTTAACTGCAGTTATTTCAGTAAAAGTTCAAGAACCACAATTCGAAGGTCAGACTAAAACAAAATTAGGAAACAACGAAGTAATTGGTGCAGTTGACCAAGCGGTTGGAGAAATTTTAAATAATTATTTAGAAGAAAATCCAAAAGAAGCTAGGTTAATAGTTCAAAAAGTAATTTTAGCTGCAACGGCTAGACACGCTGCTAGAAAAGCAAGAGAGCTTGTACAAAGAAAAAATGTATTAACCGGAACTGGTCTTCCTGGAAAATTATCTGACTGCTCGGAAAGCGATCCTGCAGTTTGTGAATTATATTTAGTCGAGGGAGACTCTGCGGGTGGTACGGCTAAACAAGGCCGTAACCGTGCGTATCAGGCTATCTTACCTTTAAAAGGTAAAATCTTGAATGTCGAAAAAGCGATGGAATATAAAATCTACGAAAACGACGAGATCAAGAATATTTTCACTGCAATGGGTGTAAGTGTAGGTACAGTTGATGATAACAAAGCTTTGAATGTAATTAAATTAAGATACCACAAAATCATCATCATGACGGATGCGGATATTGACGGTTCTCACATTACCACTTTGATTTTAACTTTCTTCTTCCGTTACATGAAAGAATTAATTGAAAGCGGATATATTTATATTGCTACTCCTCCACTTTACTTAGTGAAAAAAGGTAAAGAACAAGAATATGCATGGACCGAAGACCAACGCGATGCAGCAGTGCAAAGATTAAAAGGTGCCGGTAAAGAAGAAAGCGTAAATATTCAGCGCTACAAAGGTTTGGGAGAAATGAACGCAGAACAATTATGGTCTACTACCATGAATCCTGAAACCAGAACCTTGCGTCAAGTTACCATTGAAAATGCAGCAGAATGTGATCACACCTTCTCTATGTTAATGGGCGACGAAGTAGCACCAAGAAGAGCCTTTATCGAAAAAAATGCAAAGTATGCACGCATCGATGTATAATTGAATTTTTAATCAAAAAAAAAATCAGCTAATAAATTAGCTGATTTTTTTTTGATTAATTTTTTAGAGAAATGCAATTACACTAATTTCATGTCTACTAAAACTTGATTCATATTTCTTACCGCATCTGCACTTTTATTAAATGCCGCTTGTTCTGTTTCATTTAATTTATAATCAATAATTTTTTCCCATCCGTTTTTACCAATCACTACTGGTACACCTAAACAAATATCTGATTGACCGTATTCGCCATCTAAGGCTACACAACATGGGAACACTTTTTTCTCATCGCGGATAATACTTTCAACCAATGCCGCTCCTGCTGCACCTGGTGCATACCAAGCCGAAGTACCTAATAAGCCAGTAAGCGTAGCACCACCAACCATAGTATCTGCTGCAATTTTTTCTAATTGCGCAGCATCTAATAAATTACTAATTGCTAATCCATTTAAGGTTGCTAAACGAGTTAAAGGAATCATAGTGGTATCACCATGTCCACCAACCACTACTCCGTGTAAATCATTCGAAGAGCAATTTAATTCTTTGCTTAAATAATATTTGAATCTTGCACTGTCTAAAATTCCACCCATTCCAATAATTCTGTTTTTAGGAATACCGCTCGATTTTAAAGCAAGGTAAGTCATGGTATCCATTGGATTTGAAATAACCACAATGATGGCATTTGGAGAATGCTTTAAAATATTTTCGGTAACGCCTTTCACAATTCCTGCATTGATGCCGATTAATTCTTCGCGCGTCATTCCTGGTTTTCTAGGAATACCAGAAGTAATAACCGCAACATCTGTTCCAGCAGTTTTTGCATAATCGTTGGTACAACCAATAATATTGGTATCGAATCCAAGCAATGCTGCTGTTTGCATCATATCCATGGCTTTACCTTCGGCAAATCCTTCTTTGATGTCTAATAAAACCAATTCTTTTGCTAATTCTTTACGAGCTATGTTGTCTGCACAGGTTGCCCCTACTGCTCCAGCTCCAACTACCGTTATTTTCATATGATGATTTTTATTTGTTCAGAAATTCTGATGCGAATATAGAGAAGATTCATAAGTTTATAAAACGAATTATTACTTTCGCATTATGATAAAAATTTTGGTAACCGGGAGTAACGGATTGTTGGGTCAAAAACTAAGTGACCAATTACGCCTGAACCCTGATATTCAATTAATTAATACTTCTAAAGGCGAAGATAGATACCCTCATACTACGGGCTATACTTATTTTCCAATGGATATTTGCGACCGATCGGCCATCTTAACTTTATTGGCCAATACCAATCCTGATATAGTCATTCATACCGCGGCAATGACTAATGTAGATACCTGCGAATCGGATAGAACGGGTTGTTGGGATTTAAATGTAAATGCAGTCGCTCATTTAATAGAGGCCAGCAAAATCAATCCTTTTCATTTAGTGCATTTGTCTACCGATTTTATTTATGATGGAGAAGATGGGCCATACAACGAAACGGCTATTCCAAATCCATTGAGTTATTATGGCGAATCAAAACTAGCAGCAGAAAAATTAATAGAAAATGCCGGTATTTCTTATAGTATTATCAGAACCATCATTGTATATGGTGTAGCATCACAAATGAGTAGGAATAACATTGTGCTTTGGGCAAAATCTGTTTTAGAAAAAGGAGAAAATATTTCGATTGTAGACGATCAATTTAGAATGCCCACTTTAGCAGAAGACCTTGCTACTGCATGTATTTCGGCTGGAATGAAAAAAGCGCAAGGCGCATACAATGTTTCGGGCAAAGACTATATGAGCATATTCGAACTGGTGAATCGAATTGCAGATTACTATCAACTATCAAAAGAAAATATCAAAAGTATTTCTTCCAACACCTTAAATCAAGCAGCTAAAAGGCCGCCCAGAACAGGTTTTGTATTAGCAAAGGCTATCAAAGAATTAGATTACAAACCCCATTCTTTTGAAGAAGGCTTAGCCCTGATTCAAAAACAATTGGACGAAAAAAGTGTTTAACTAAAAAATAATATATACAAATTATGGCTTTAACAATTGGACAAGCAGCTCCTGCTTTTAAATTATTCAACTCAGAAAAAGAAGAAGTTGCATTAACAGATTTCTTAGGAAAAAAAGTAATCATTCACTTTTTCCCGCAAGCATTTACCGGTGTGTGTACAACACAACTTTGCACCATGCGCGACAACTTAAATTACTACACAGACTTAAACGCAGTAGTATTAGGTATTTCAGTCGATTCTGTATTTACTTTAGGTAAATTCAAAGAAGAGCAAAACTACAACTTCAGTTTATTGTCAGACTTCAACAAAGAAGTAGCTAAGGCATACGATGCTTTATACGAAAACTGGATTTTGAATATGAACGGTGTGGCTAAAAGAGCTGCTTTTGTAATTGATTCAAACGGAATTTTACAATATGCAGAGGTTTTAGAAAGCGCTGGCGATTTGCCAAATTTCGAAGCCATTAAAGCTTGTGTTGCTCAAATAGCTTAAATTTTAGGCTTTTTTGATAAAAATTTCCTTGAAATTAGATTTGGTTGGTTATATTTGCAGCCCAAAGGATAGGTTTAACCTACTGAAGGAAATGCATTTGTAGCTCAATTGGATAGAGCATCTCACTACGGATGAGAAGGTTTGGGGTTCGAATCCCTACAAGTGCACTTTAAAGCTCTTCTTCACAGAAGGGCTTTTTTTTTGATTTAAATTGCAATTATATTAATTGAATATGGTTCCTTCAAAAGAAGTTAGTTTATACATTGCTACGTTCCCTAAAGCAACACAGGCACTCTTAAAAGAATTAAGGGAATGTATAGCCAGAACAATTCCAAATGCAACAGAACTTATCAGCTATGGAATGCCAGCTTACAAACAACATGGGGTGTTAGTCTATTTTGCAGCTTACAAAAACCACATTGGCTTCTATCCTACTGCAAATGGAATTAAACAATTTGAAAGCGAATTTGGCCAATATAAATTCAGCAAAGGCGCCGTTCAATTTCCGTTAGATGAAAAATTACCACTCAAATTGATTATTAAAATGGTTAAATTTAGAGCTAAAGAAGACCTAGCTAAATTTCAATTAAAGCAAAAAAGTGGAAAGTAATCAATACCAAAACGTTTCAGAATTAGCCAGGGGAACTTACGAAAATTGCGATTTTAAAAATTGTAATTTCGAAAACAGTCCATTTAATCACCTTATTTTTATTGATTGCACATTTAAAGATTGTAACTTAAGCAATGTCAGTTTAGCACAAACTTCTTTTAGAGAAGTCAGTTTTTCAAACTGCAAAATGATTGGATTGCATTTTGAAAATTGTATGCCATTTTTATTTGCTGTTTCGTTTGCTAAATGCCAGCTCAACTTAAGTTCTTTTTACAAAGTCAATTTAAAGAAAACTACTTTTACTAATTGCGAACTCAAAGAAGTTGATTTTACCTCGGCAAATTTAGCAGAAGCATATTTAGCAGAATGCGACTGCCAACTTGCTGTTTTTGATGATACTAATTTAGAAAAAGCAAATTTAACCACAGCTTACCATTACCAAATTGACCCTAATAAAAATAAAATTAAAAAAGCTCAATTTTCGCTAGAAGGCTTAGCTGGATTGCTTTTGCATCATCAAATTATTATTAAATAAAAAAATGAAATTGAAATCATGCTTATTTAGTTTTTTATTTTTCTTTATCAGTTTTTCGTCATTTGCACAAAACTGGCAAATGATATGGGCGGAAGAATTTAACTATACTGGTTTACCCGATAGCACTAAATGGACCAACGAAATTGGATTGATTAGAAATAACGAGTTACAATATTATACCAAAAATAGAATTGAAAACAATTGGGTGTCTAATGGGCAGCTTAAAATTATTGGGAGAAAAGAAGCCTACAATGGATCGGACTATACCTCTGCAAGTATTACCACCGACCAGCAATTTACATGTACCTACGGTAAAATTGAAGCGAACATAAAAATTCCTATTGGACAAGGATTATGGCCTGCATTTTGGATGTTAGGACAAAATATTTGGCAAATTGGTTGGCCAAAATGCGGTGAGATTGATATTATGGAGCACATTAATTTGGATAACGTGAACCATGGCACCATGCATTGGGACAACAATGGGCATACCAGTTTTGGAGGTACCACCATATGTGATTTTAATCAGTTTCATTTATTTGGCATTGAGTGGGACAACAGCATGATTCGATGGTATGTAGATGGGGTAAAATATAAAGAAGGATATATTTATAACAATATCAACAATACAGAAGAATTTCATAAACCATTCTATCTTATTTTAAATTTAGCCATAGGCGGTAATTGGCCAGGTAGCCCTAATGCACAAACTAGTTTTCCAGATACGTTGTTGGTAGATTATGTGAGGGTGTATGAAAAAGTAACCGGAATCGAAAATGTTATTTCTACTAATCATCTCTTAACAATATATCCAAACCCAATTGTGAATCATGCAACTGTTAAAACTACTGCTGAATTTGAAAACGGCATCATTAGCATCACAGATATTAATGGAAAAGAAGTTTTTAGCTGTGTGGCTACTTACCCCGAAACACCTATACAAATTGACTTTCTACCCAAAGGAGTGTATTTAATAAATTTAAGTACCGAAAAATTTATTACCAGAAATAAATTTATTAAAGAATAAAAATGGAAAATAACACCTTTCAACCATCTCCAAAAATGTTGACAAAACTATTTGAATATGGTCAGCAAAAAAGTTTCAAAGAAGGTGAAGTTATTTTAAATGAAAACGCCTATATCAAATCTGTTCCGATAGTAATAAGTGGTAGCATGCGCGTGATGCGAACCGACGATGATGGCAGAGAATTATTATTGTATTATATTAAATCTGGCGAAAGTTGTATCATGTCTTTTTTAGGTGGCTTACACGATGATACCAGCAAGGTAAAAGCTATTGCCGAAGAAGCAGCCGAAGTATTATTTGTTCCGGTTGATAAAGTTAGAGAAATGATCAAAGAATTTCCGGAATGGACCGAATATATTTTCAGATTATATCATAAAAAATTCGAAGAATTATTAGCGGTAATAAATGATGTTGCCTTTAAAAAAATGGACGAAAGATTACTGGATTTCTTAAAAAAGAAATGCGAGTTAAGTGGTGAAAAAACCATTCATATTACCCACGAACAAATTGCTATAGAACTAGGCTCCGCTAGGGTAGTGATTTCGAGGTTATTAAAACACATGGAGGATTTAAACCTCATCGAACTGGGTAGAAATAAAATTACCCTTCTGTAACAAATGTTGCAATATTCAGATTAAAGCATATTTAACTTTGTATAAGCAAAGCAACAAAAACATGCAGGTACTCAAGAAATATAAATTAGGCATTTTAGGCGCCGCATTTGGTGCCCTATTAGGTTTTCTATATTACTATTTTATAGGATGTAGCACTGGCACTTGCGCCATTACTTCGAGTCCAACTAATAGTACAGCATATGGTGCCTTAATGGGCAGCCTTGCATTTAGCTCTTTAAAAAACGGAAAATGACAAACGAAAAAATTATTATCGCAAATTTAAAATGCAGTGGTTGTGCTGCTACAATTAATAAAGAATTAAGCGCAATTACTGGTGTAAGTGCAGTTAAGGTGGATGTTGATCACGATGAAATAGATATTACCTATGATCAAATAGAAAGAAAAGTAATCATCGATAAACTGCACAAACTCGGATACCCCGAAGCAACCGAAAAAAATGGTTTATTAATGCAATTGAAAAGTTATGGCAGTTGTATTGTTGGAAGAATGAGTAATTAAATTTTAATAAATATGAACATAGAACAATTAATTTTAGCAAACGAAGGAACCATCGTAGATGTAAGAACTCCCGATGAATTTATGGGTGGATGTGTGCTTGGATCAGTTAATATTCCATTACAAGAAATTGGATATAGAATGGAAGAATTACAAACCCTAGCCAAACCTCTAATTTTATGTTGCGCTTCTGGTGGCAGAAGCAGTGTAGCACATGCAATGCTTTCGGCTCAAGGAGTTGATTGCCATAATGCTGGCTCTTGGTTAACGGTCAATCATATTCATTCTTTAAACCAATAATTATGATCGAATTTATCAAGAAGATTTTAGGATTTGGACCATCGGTTAATTATAAAGAATTAATGGAAAATGGTGCAGTAATTATTGATGTAAGAACCAAAGGCGAATTTGCCGGAGGACACATTAAAGGATCTACCAATATTCCGGTAAATCAATTAGCTGCAAATTTAGGCAAATTTAAAAACAAAGAAAATACAATTATTACCTGTTGCGCATCGGGTGCAAGAAGTGGCGCTGCTAAAAGATTATTAATCTCTAGTGGTTATACAAATGTGCACAACGGCGGATCTTGGTATTCACTAAGAAATAAAATTTAAAATTATGGACGCACATTTTTATGCAGTAAATGTAGAATGGATTGCAGATAAAAAAGGAATTTTAAGTTCTCCAGAATTAACCCAAAACGTGGAAGTTGCAACACCTCCGCCCTTTCCAGGTGGGATAGAAAACACATGGTCGCCGGAGCATTTGTTTACTTCTGCAGTAGTAAGCTGTTTCATGACAACATTTTTGGCTGTTGCAAATAATTCAAAACTAAATTATAGTGAATTTAAATGCAATGCAAAAGGAAAGCTTGAACAAGTGGAGGGTAAATATTTAATGACAGAAGTGTTGTTAGAGGCTCATTTAACGATAGATAACGAAGAAAACAAAGAAAGAGCTATTCGTATATTAGAAAAATCGGAACAAGCATGTTTAATTTCGAATTCTATTAAATCTGCAGTAACTTTAACACCAATTATTAAAATTAGCAATGAGTAAAAAAATCGCATAAATGAAAAAACTAAACATCGGAATTTTAGCACTATCGCTATTACTTTTTATCAACTGTAGCAATGGCCAAAATGCCAAAACAAATGTAGATGCCAATACATTTAATGAGCTTTTAAAAGCTACCCATCAAGCGCAATTAATAGATGTAAGAACGCCAGAAGAATTTGCAAAAGGACATTTAATTAATGCCCTTAACTTTGATTGGAATGGCAATGAATTCGATAAACAAGTAAGCAGTTTAAATAAAGAGGCAAATGTATTTGTGTACTGTTTAAGCGGAGGTAGAAGCGCCGGAGCTGCAGCACAACTTCGATCTGCTGGTTTTAAAAATGTAATTGAGCTAAACGGCGGAATTATGAAATGGCGCGGTGCAAATCTACCAGAAACCACCGAGGCTACGATTCAAAATACCGGCATGAGTGTAGCAGATTTTCAGCATCTCACCCAATCAGATAAAATTGTTTTAGTAGATTTTTATGCAGATTGGTGTGCACCTTGTAAGAAAATGAAACCTTACCTTTTAGAAATTGAGAAAGAAATGAGCGCTGATGTTATTTTGGTAAGAATCAACGCAGACGATAACCAAGCGCTTTGTAAATCATTAAAAATAGATGCTTTACCCGTTTTGCAAGTTTATAAAGCTGGCCAATTAACATGGAATCAAATTGGATTTGTAGATAAGACAACTGTTTTAAAACAATTAAAATAAAATATCCTCAGATTAAAAAAGGCTTCGAATTTATCGAGGCCTTTTTTTATGATAATGTTTTAAATAACATGTCTTCTAAAAAATTCGCTACAAATTCGGATTTGTTTTTTGTTTGCACATCGGTTAACCTAGGCAAATAATCAATAAAAAACTTTTCGTGATGAGAAGCCTCAATGATAGTACTAGTAAGCGATTTAGGGTATTTATATTTAGGATTGTATAATTCAATAATTGCTGCAATGCTAGCGCATAATTCTTTATATGGCAGAAAAACTTCTGCATTATTTATCTCTTTTACTTCTTTTACCAAATAAACTTTACTGCTTTCGGAAATTACAATTTGATTCAACCATTTGTTATTATAGACTAAATCGCCCGCACTATCGGGTAGCTCATGAGTTAATAAATGAATGACTGCTTTTAATTGCTGCTTTGGCTCTTTGATATTTTTTAATTGATAATCCACCAAGAAAGACATATAAGACCAATACCAATTTAAAATATAGAGCAATAAACGGTGTTTGTTTTCGAAATAACGATAGATTGTTGCTTCGGTTGTGCCCATTTCTGTGGCTAACTTTTTGAAAGTAAAATGTTCAAAACCTAGCGTATAGATTAAATCAATGGCATTTTTTACAATGGCTTTCCCAATTTCGGAGCTTTCTGGGTCTCTCAAATAAATATAATCATTTACCTTAAATCGTAGCTGGAAGTCCATAAAAGCTTATTTCTTTCTTTAAATCAATCAAATATAACCAAATTAGTAACGACATCATTACAATTCTTTACAATAGTAATACTATTATTTAATATAGTATTACTATATTTGCAAATAATCTATTGTTAATATGATCATCAATAAATCAATTCCATTAAAATACTTATTCAACAAAGTAAAGCTTGAGCTAATCTATGTATTGATTATAGCTGTTATCGTATACTATATTACACATATTTTTCGAAATAGCATCCCAGAGATGCCTTTAACCATTCCTGCATTTATTGGTACCTCTATTTCAATTTTAATTTCATTTAAACTCAACCAATCTTACGACCGCTGGTGGGAAGCTAGAAAAATTTGGGGAAGCATTGTGAATGACTCTCGTTCCTTAATTCTTCAATTTAAACAGTACTTACCAGATAACGAAAACATCAACAAAATTGCTTACCGTCAAATTGCATGGTGTTATGCATTAGGCGAGAGTTTAAGAGGTTTAGATGCTAAGGAAAACTTAAAAAAATATTTAAACGAAATGGAATTGGAAGAAATAAATAAACAGAGCAATATACCTTTAGCCATTATTCAACATCACTATAAAGATTTAAAACAATTTAAAAATGGGGAAAAAATAAATCAATTTTCAGAAGTACAATTAGATAATACACTGGTAAGACTAGTAGATGCAATGGGGAAAGCAGAGCGAATTAAAAGCACGGTATTCCCCGTTACCTACCGTATATTCTTACACCTGATGATTTATTTATTTACCATCACCCTTTCTATTTCTCTTAAAAATATTGAAAGCTTTTTTGAAATTCCATTATTACTGGTGTTGTCTGCCGCATTCTTTTTATTAGAAAAATCGGCCACACTCATACAAGATCCATTTGAAAACAGACCAACGGATACAGCTGTTACCGCCATTGCAAGAACAATCGAAATCAATATTAAAAATATTATTGAAGATAAAAATATACCAGAAAAATTAAACGCAAACCATTTTTACCTTAACTAACATGAGAACACATTCAAAAGAAACACAAGCACAATTGAATCCGGACTTAGCTTTGGAAATTTTAAAAGAAGGTAACGACCGTTTTGTTAAAAATTTAAAAGCCAATCGAAATTTATTACAACAAGTAAACGAAACCGCAGAAGGACAATTTCCATTTGCCACCATTTTAAGTTGCATAGATTCTAGAACTTCTGCTGAATTAATTTTTGACCAAGGCTTAGGCGATGTTTTTAGCATTCGAATTGCCGGTAATATTTTAAATGAAGATATTTTAGGTAGTATGGAATTTGCGACCAAAGTAGTGGGCACAAAAATCATCATCGTATTAGGCCATACCAAATGTGGCGCCATTGTTGGTGCGTGTAACAATGTAGCATTAGGTAATTTAACTGCGTTACTTGATAAAGTAAAACCAGCCATTGCCATTGAAAAAGAAACCACTGAAAACAGAACAGGAAGCAATGTGCGTTTTGTAGATAATGTAACAACCAATAATGTCATTCATACCATCGAAAGAATTAGACGCGAAAGTCCAATTATTCTAGATTTAGAAAATACCGGGGCGATTAAAATTGTTGGAGCGATCTACAATGTAGATACGGGAAGTGTGAACTTTCTATAGATTCCTTTTTTTTCTTACCTTTGAAGGATTAAGATTAAAATTGAATTTATGCTAAATATTGTACTTTTTGGCCCTCCAGGTGCTGGCAAAGGCACACAATCTGAAAAATTAATTGCTAAATACGCGCTTGTTCACCTTTCAACAGGCGATATTTTAAGAGCAGAAATCACGGCAGGCACCGCTTTAGGTTTAGAAGCTAAAAAGCTGATGGACCAAGGCATATTGGTTCCAGACGAGGTGGTAATTGGTATGATTAGCAATAAATTGGATGCCAATAAAGATGCAAATGGTTTTATATTCGATGGATTTCCAAGAACAGTAGCACAAGCCAGCGCTTTAGATACCTTATTAGCGAGTAAAAATAGTACTATTTCCATGATGATTTCTTTAGTCGTTGCCGACGAAGAATTAAAAAGCCGTTTACTTTTAAGAGGTAAAGATTCGGGCCGCGCAGACGATGCCAATCCTGTTATTATTGAAAAAAGAATTGAAGAGTACAATAGCAAAACAGCTGCTGTTGCTTCGTTCTACGAAACACAAAATAAATTAAAATCAATCAATGGGATTGGTTCTATTCCAGAAATTTTCACCCAAATCTGTCTAACAATAGACAGTAATAACTAATATAAAATGGCAGGTTCCAATTTCGTTGACTACGTAAAAATTTGTTGTCGTACTGGGGCCGGAGGTGCTGGATCGTTCAGTTTACACCGTGATAAAAAAACGGCTAAAGGTGGACCAGATGGTGGTGATGGTGGCAGAGGCGGACATATTATTTTACGAGGCAACAGTCAATTTTGGACTTTACTTCATTTAAAATACCGTAAACATGTGATTGCCGAAAATGGCGCTTATGGCGAAGGTGATTGCCGAAGCGGCAAGCGTGGTAAAGATGAAATACTAGATGTACCACTCGGTACCATTGCTAAAGATGCCGAAACAGGCGAAGTACATTTTGAAATTACTGAAGAAGGACAAGAAGTTATTTTAGTACCAGGTGGTCGAGGTGGTTTAGGTAACTGGCACTTTAAAACACCCACTAACCAAACGCCACGATATGCGCAACCTGGCGAACCCGGTCAAGAATCTTGGAAAATTTTAGAATTAAAATTATTAGCAGATGTTGGATTGGTTGGATTTCCTAATGCAGGTAAATCTACTTTACTTGCTGCGGTGAGTGCGGCCAAACCAGAAATTGCAGATTATCCATTTACTACCTTAGTACCAAATTTAGGAATTGTAGCGCACAGAGATAGCCGTTCGTTTGTAATGGCAGATATTCCTGGAATTATTGAAGGTGCATCGCAAGGCAAAGGTTTAGGGA
The DNA here is from genome assembly GCA_903838995.1 of uncultured bacterium. Taxonomy (GTDB): domain Bacteria; phylum Bacteroidota; class Bacteroidia; order Sphingobacteriales; family Sphingobacteriaceae; genus CAIKLP01. The sequence goes on from CAIMAP010000026.1 coordinate 26,546, forward strand.
TTCGTTTTTTAAGACATATTGAAAGAAACAGTGTTTTATTATTTTTAGTTCCAGCCGATAGCAAAGACATTCACGAAGAGTATAAAATATTGTTGAACGAATTAAAACAATACAATCCCGAATTATTAGACAAACCCCGCATGTTGGGTATTTCTAAAGCCGATCTTTTAGACCAAGAACTCATAGACGAAATCAAGAAAGACCTTCCAAAAATTCCAGTACAATTCTTTTCATCCATTACGCAGCAAGGCATTACAGCCCTAAAAGATGAGTTATGGAAAACCATCAATAGTTAAAAGGAATTTCTTTTTTGTTGTATTCTATACACTAATTTTTATATTTGGTTAAAGGCTTATTAAAAAATAGCACCATGACCAACGTAATTTTGAGTGGTATTGGAAGTTATATTCCAACGCAAACTGTCAAAAATAAAGACTTTCTTCAGACCTCTTTTTATGAAGTAAATGGAGAAAAAATATCCCTTGATAACGAAACCATTATTCGAAAATTTAATGCCATAACTGGTATAGATGAACGAAGATATGCTGAGCCCAATCAAGTATCTTCCGACCTTGCGCTTATTGCTGCGCAGCGTGCTATTGCCGATGCAGGTTGTGATAAAGAAAGTATCGATACTATAATTTACGCACACAATTTTGGTGATGTTGCTTTAGCTAAAGTACAGTCCGATGTTTTACCTAGCTTAGCTTCGAGAGTAAAACATGCATTGGGTATTAAAAATAACAATTGCAATGCCTATGATTTATTAGCAGGCTGCCCCGGTTGGATACAAGGTGTAATTGTAGCAAGACAGGCATTACTCAGTGGCGATGCAAAAAGAGTTTTGGTAATAGGCGCCGAAACCCTATCTAGGGTTGTCGATCCGCACGATAGAGACCAAATGATTTATGCTGATGGTGCAGGTGCAGCAATTGTTGAAACCGAAGCATCCGAAACTAAACGCGGCATACTCAGCGTAGCTTCTCAAACTTTTACCGAACACGAAGCTTTCTATTTATATTATGGTTGTTCTAATCAAAAAGATTTTTTACCAGAGAATAATTATATTAAAATGGATGGTCGAAAAATTTATGAATTTGCATTGACCAATGTTCCAAAAGCCATGCAGGTTTGTTTAGACAAAGGAAATATTTCGATTGATGAATTAGCAAAAGTTTTTTTGCATCAAGCAAACGAAAAAATGGACGAAGCCATTATCAATCGATTCTATAAATTATACGATAAAGCCACGCCAGAAAATATTATGCCCATGAGTATTCAATTGCTTGGAAATAGTTCTGTTGCAACGGTTCCAACATTATACGATATGGTTTTACAAGGCAAATTAGCGGGTCATGAAGTAAAGGCCGGCCAAAAGGTTTTGTTTGCCTCGGTGGGTGCTGGCATGAATATCAACGCTTTTTCGTACCAAGTATAAGCTTCAAAAACAGCTATTTAGCCCTAAAAAGGGCATAAAATAACTTTTTAAAAATTACTTAGTGTATTTATTACACTTATTACTTATATTAGTATATTATTTAATCAAGATTGAAAATATGAAAATAGGAATTAATGGTTTTGGTAGAATTGGCAGATTGGTTTTTAGAGCTGCTGTTCAACATCCTAATATTGAAATTGTTGGTATCAACGATTTATTAGATGCAGATTACATGGCTTATATGTTAAGATACGATTCTACCCATGGACAATTTAATGGAAGCATTGAAGTAATAAATAATCAATTAGTAGTGAACGGAAAAACCATTCGGGTAACTGCAGAAAAAGATCCTGCAAATTTAAAATGGGCTGAAGTAGGCGCAGAATATGTGGTTGAGTCGACTGGATTATTTTTAGATCAAGAAAGTGCAGGCAAACATTTAGCGGCAGGCGCAAAAAAAGTAATAATTTCTGCTCCGGCAAAAGATAAAACGCCCACTTTTGTAATGGGTGTAAATGAAAAAACATATACCAACGATATGCATATTGTTTCGAATGCATCTTGTACCACTAATTGCTTAGCGCCACTTGCAAAAGTAATTAACGATGCCTTTGGAATTGAAGAAGGCTTAATGACTACCATACACGCCGTAACTGCAACACAACGCACCGTTGATGGCCCTTCTCAAAAAGATTGGAGAGGCGGAAGAGGTGCTTTTCAAAACATTATCCCCTCTTCTACCGGAGCTGCAAAAGCAGTAGGATTAGTGATTCCAGCATTGCAAGGAAAATTAACAGGCATGAGTTTTCGAGTTCCGGTTCCAGATGTTTCGGTCGTAGATTTAACTTGTAAATTAAAAAAAGGAACTAGCTACGAAGCCATCAAAGCAGAAATGAAACGTGCTTCGGAAAACGAATACAAAGGAATTATTGGTTATACCGAAGATGCCGTGGTATCGAACGATTTTAAAGGAGATGCACGCACTTGTATTTTTGATGCAGGCGCAGGTATTTCGTTAAACGATCATTTTGTAAAATTAGTTGCTTGGTACGATAACGAGTGGGGCTACTCTAATAAAGTAGTAGAATTAATTCAATACATCGATCAACAAAAATAAATTGGAATTAGGAAAGTATAGCCGCAACACCTGGCAATACTTTTCCTTCCATATATTCTAACAATGCACCGCCACCGGTCGATACATAAGATACCTGATCGGATAAATTAAATTTAGCCACCGCTGCTGCAGAGTCTCCTCCTCCTATTAATGAAAAGGCACCCGCTTGTGTTGCTTTAACTACGGCTATTGCAACGGCTTTGGTTCCTGCTTCAAAATTACTCATTTCAAAAACACCCATCGGACCATTCCATAAAATAGTTTTTGATTGCGCTAAAATTTCTTCTATCACTTGAATACTTTTTTCGCCAATATCTAATCCCATCCAACCATCTGGAATGGCATTGTTCATAGCCGTCGAAATATTTGCATCATTACTAAAGGCATCTGCAATAACAGAATCTATGGGTAAACATAAATTCACGCCTTTATCTTTTGCTTGTTGAATTAAAGAAAGCGCCAAAGGAATTTTATCTTCTTCTACTAAAGACGATCCGATGTTTCCTCCCAATGCTTTGGCAAATGTATAAGCCATGCCTCCGCCAATAACTAAATGATCTACTCGGTCAATTAATTTTTCGATTAATAAAATTTTATCGGAAACTTTTGCACCACCCATAATGGCTGTGTATGGCTTAACGGCGGCGTGTAAAACTTTCTCGGCATTGGCTAGTTCACTAGCCATTACATAACCAAACATTTTATTTTCAGAAAAAAATTGCGCAACAATAGTAGTAGATGCATGCGCACGGTGTGCAGTACCAAATGCATCATTCACATACACATCGCCTAATGCGGCTAATTTTTTAGCAAATTCGATATCGCCTTTTTCTTCTTCTTTATAAAACCTTAAATTTTCTAATAATAAAATTTCGCCAGCTTGTAAATGCCTCGCTAATTGATTCGCATTTTCTCCAATACAATCATCGGCAAATTTTACAGCAGCTTGGGTAATTTCGGCTAAGTGTTTTACTAAATGCACTAGCGAATATTTTGGCGTAGGACCTTCTTTTGGTCTACCTAAATGCGACATTAATACAATCGATCCGCCATCTTTTAAAATTTTCTGAATGGTTGGAATAGCAGCACGCATGCGCGTATCATCGGTAATTTCAAAATCTGCATTAAGAGGAACATTAAAGTCGACACGAATTAATGCGCGCTTTTGATTAAAATTAAATTGATCGATTGTTGGAAATGACATAAATAAAAATTGAAAAAATTAAAAATTAGTCGATTAACCTGATGCGTTCTACAACATCTGCCATTCGACTCGAGTAAGCCCATTCGTTATCGTACCATCCTACTACTTTTACTAAACGCCCTACCACCGAGGTTAATTCGGAATCAAATACACAAGAATGTGTGTTTTCTTGAATATCAATAGAAACAATAGGATCAGAAGTATATTGTAAGATTCCTTTTAAACTATTTTGTGATGCATGTAAAAATGCTTCGTTGATTTGTGCAACGGTAACTTGCTTTTTTAAGATGCAGGTAAAATCTGTTAAAGATCCATTTGGCACCGGAACCCTAATACCTGCACCGCCTAACTTACCTGTTAAATGCGGGAAGATAGAAGTAATGGCTTTTGCTGCACCAGTGCTGGTAGGTATCATCGATACCGCGGCAGCTCTTGCTCTTCTTAAATCGCGATGTGGTGCATCGTGTAAGTTTTGATCGCTGGTATAAGAATGTACTGTTGTAATGTATCCATCTTCAATACCACCCAGCTCGTCTAATATTTTCACCATCGGTGCCACATTATTAGTGGTACAAGAAGCATTCGAAATTATTTTTGCATTCCAGTCTATCTGCGCATCGTTCACGCCTAAAACGATAGTAGGAATAAGTTTATCTGCTGCTGGTGCCGAAAGTATTACACGCGCAGCTCCAGCTTGTAAATGTTTAGCAGCTAATTCGCTTGTTAAAAATTTACCCGTCGATTCTATCACTACATGTACTGCTAATTCCTTCCAAGGCAGACTTTCTGGCTCTTTAAAGGCAAAACAAGGTATCACAAGTTCGTTGATACATAAATTATTGCCATCGGCCTTGATATCGGCTACTAAGCCCCTATGAATAGAGTCGTATTTTAATAAATGAGCCAAAGTTGCGGCATCTGCCAAATCGTTAATAGCAACCACTTGGATGTGTGGATTTGCTAACAATCTTCTTAAGGTAATGCGGCCAATGCGGCCAAAACCATTAATTGCAACCCTTATGCTATTTTTCATGCTTCAAAAATACAAATAAAGAATGAGGAGGTAAAATAGTGGAACTGAGGCATTCGGCTTATTTTTTCAAATAAATTTTGTTTGACTGATTCAAAAGTCTATTTTTGCATTCCATTCTAACAAATGGCCCGTTCGTCTAGGGGTTAGGACAGGAGATTTTCATTCTTCAAACAGGGGTTCGATTCCCCTACGGGCTACAGATGATCAAAGCGTGAAAACGCGAAATGAAGCGAGCAAATAAAAATGCTCGCTTTTTTTATTTGCTCGAAAATGAGCGCTGACTCGCGCATAGCGAGGCAGTACGCTTTGATCCATTTCTGAGTTTAAGGGGAACTTTGTTGAAAACAAAAATCCCCTACGGGCTACCAAATAAAAGCTTCACATTCGTGAGGCTTTTTTTGTTTGTATCGAAAAAAAAGGATAGTCGATGGCTCAAAATTATTTTTTCTCCAATGCTTCGATACGTTTCAGTAATTTCTCTATAATTACTTGTTGTTCTTGAACTGCTTTTACTAAAGGCACTACAAACTCCGCATAACGAATACCATATAAATCTGTTTCGTTTTGTGGAATACTTACCCCATCAAAATCATAGCCTATTTTTTTTGCTGCAGCTGCTACCTCTTGTGCAATGAAACCGGTGCGCACAATATTATTTGTTGAAGTGTTTTTATCATTCGATATCCTGTGTTTTGCTTTGATACTATCTGGCATAGCTTGCATAGTAATGGCTTCTTGTTTTTGGATATTCAATGTATAGGTTACGGGTCTAAGCTCCGCAATAAAAGCTAAACCCGGTACGCTTTCTTTAATATTTTCTTTGATACGTCCATCACTAACAACTGTCAAAGGAACTTGCCCTTCTATCACAGCCACAGTTGAATTACCAATTCTAACCATATTGGATGCAGTGGCTATAGCCCCACTTCCAATGGCCGTTGCATTGTTTAAGGCACCAGTACTTACATTTGCTTGAAAGCCTAAGGCTGTGTTATCACTTCCGGTAATGTTTGATGCAAGGGATTGATTCCCGATTACAGTATTATCATTTCCATCGGTGTTGGAGTAAAGGGCTCCATAACCAATTGCAGTGTTGCCATAACCATCAACATTAGAAAAAAGAGTAGAAACTCCCAATACCGTATTATCATAATTTGAACCATTTCCACTTCCCACAGTAAACCATTCGTTAGTGCCGCTGTTAAATGTCTCTATGGCTTTGTTGTTTGTATTATAAATTTGCAAGCCTGTAGCCGGAGAGGAAATGGCGTTTCGTTGAACAGTAGTCATTCTCGGAGGTAATAAACCTTTACTAGTTGAGCTTACATCTAATTTGGCAGATGCATTGGGGCTATTAGTTCCTATGCCAACTTGCGCTTGAGAAATAGTTACCATTAATAGTAATGCCATTAACGTTATTGTTTGTTTCATGATTCGAATAAAGTTAGGAATAGGTGAATTGTATAATGCTATAAACCTATTCATTATATATGACTATACTGGATTTATATTTTTTCAAAAAATTAAGCCCATTAAAATCACCCCCCAAACCCTTTGTTTAAAAGCCTTTGAGACCTAACATGATATTAATCATATTAACAGGTGATTAATATCATAACATCACGATTGTTACAGATGTAGTTTTATACTCGATAAAAGGAATTCATTCTATTATCAATAAAACACAAATTCAAAACATTATGAAAACAATGTCTCTAAAAGTAATAGCAGGGTCCTTGATAGGTGCTTCTGCTCTGATCATGACCGGATGTGTGAGGGAAAACCAAATGTTGGATATCCCAAACAACAATCAATCAACAGAATTAATTTCTATGAAAACCACTACACAACCAGTCATTGATGGTGTAGTAGACCCTATTTGGGAAAATGCAACAAAATTAAGCACAACTACGCAAGTTCCTGATCCAGGAAATGGCTTGTTTTATGGTTACATCGGAAACCAATATCCGGTTACTTTAAAATCAGTTTACGACGATACTTATATTTACTTTTTAGCTGAATATGCCGATGCTACTAAAAGTGTTCAAGTATCTCCTTGGTACTTTAATCCAAGCACCCATTTGTGGGCACAAGAACCAAGTGCTAAAACTTTTGATGCGAATGGTAACATAACAAGAGATGGATGGGGAGAAGACAAGTTAGCCTTCTTATGGAACATCGATCATTCAACTACCAAATTTGCAGCACAAACTTGCTATGCAAGTTGTCACTTATTTTCTCCTTATTTAGACCCTACAACTACCCCTGCAACAATGATTCCTAACCAAAGTGCGAACCATTATACCAATGGTGCCAATGAAAAAATTGACATGTGGTGGTTAAAAATTGGAAGAGATCCTATTTATGGTCAATTCTCAGATGAATACCAAGATTGGTCTGGTGGTTCATCAATTACTAGTTTAGTGGGTGGTAAAGGTAATGGTCGTCACCAAGATGATCAAGTGGTAAATGGCGCATCAACAACCTATCCTTTTGGCCCAACTTATTCTTCAAATGTTGGAGGAACTTCTAACAACACTCAAAAATTAAACATCACTGGTAAAACTCCTGCCCTTAGCGTGAGCGTACCAAAATACATCATCCCTAACAGAAATGATTACTACTATATTTTAGCCGATGAAGTTACTAATGGCGTTGCACAACAAGTAATGGCGGTAGATTCATTCGGTGTATTAACATTAAAAGATGGTAGCACAATTGATCCAAATATTGGAACAGATTTCCAAAGAATTGGTGATGCAGTTTATGGTGGACATGGTGCAAAAATTATTCCTAGTTATGTATCTGCACCATTAACAAATGGCAGAGCAGACATCTCTTGTCAAGCAGTATATACAGGAACTAGCTGGATTATTGAGTGGAAAAGATTATTGAAAACTGCTGATACTAAAAAACAAGATATTGATTTCTCTAGCTTAGAAGATCAACCATTTGGTGTGGCCATTTTCAACAAATCAAATTACCAACATGGTATTAAACCAAATCTATTATTGAAGTTTCAAAAATAGTCTTGCTATTGAATAGCATCAGTTAAATGATTTAAAAAAATAAAATCATGTCAATAAAAAAATTAACGATAGTATTAGCGGTTATAGCCGCCCCTATCATAGGCTTACAAAGTTGCTACGAAGTTGCTACAGTAATGCCGGACAACGCAGGTTCGGAAGTAACTGGACCTGTTAGCTTCTCGAAAGATATTGTGCCCATTCTTAATGCAAATTGCAATGTAAGTGGCTGCCATTCATCGGGAGGAGTTAAACCAAATTTATCAGCAGATAACGCCTTTGGATCTTTAGACAATGGAGGTTATTTAGACAAAGGGAATGCTACAAATAGTTCGGTTTACTTATGGTTAACTGGCAAAAAAAGCACTACAATGCCTCCAAACGGACCTAACAACCCATCCAATATTAATCAATTAATGTTGGCTTGGATTAAACAAGGTGCTCAAAACAATTAAATAAAAAAAAGATGAAAAATAGCTCGAAAAAATATGCAAAGTACCTTCAGGTTTTTGTACTAATCTTAGGCCTTGTTTTTATAGGAAATAAATCCTGGGCACAAGATAATACCGAAGTAAAAGAGACCACGAAGCTTGAACCAATCAAGAAAACTTTTGCAGGCAATTTGATTATAGATAATCAAACTGTAATGGTACCCGTAAAAGGTGTGTTTGAATTTGTTATTCAACATCGTTTCGGAGTTGTAAATAATGGCTACAAAGATTTCTTTGGACTTTATGCACCATCGAATATCAGACTAGGATTTAACTATACTCCAATTAATGATTTGCAGTTAGGATTTGGTTTTGCCAAAGAAAGGTTGCAATGGGATGTGAATTTAAAATATGCATTGATCAAACAATCTAAAGTTGGCGGAAACCCGGTAAGTATTACTTATTATGGTACTGCAGGCATAGACACTAGACCAAAAGCTGGAAATTTTGTAAACAACACCGATCGTATTTCATTTTTCAATCAGTTAATTTTTGCAAGAAAAATGAGCAAAAAACTTTCTTTACAAATTGCGCCAAGTTTAACTTGGATGAATAATGTGGAAGGTTACATTAGTACAGATGGTAGTATTAAAGCAAAATCTAAAAACGCACATTTTGCAACTGCCTTTAGTGGAAGTTATGCGATAGATGACAACTTCGCAATCATTGCAAATTACGATCAGCCATTTACACAACATCCAACAAATAACCCTTACCCTAATTTGAGCTTAGGTTTCCAAGTTGGAACCGCTACCCATACTTTCCAAATGTTTGTTGGAAACTATCAAAGCATCGTGCCTCAATCAAATAATTTTTATAATAAAAATGATTATAGAGACGGTAAGTTTGTAATTGGATTTAACATTACTAAACGATAATATTTAATGAGCCCGATAAAGCTATAAGCTAGCGTTATTGGGCTCATTTTATTTAAAGCAAAAAACTATGTCGAATAACAAAGAGGATTTAGAAAAAAAACAAGACAACGATGCTGGAAGAAGAGAATTTATTCGACTCGGCGTACTTGCAGCAGGACTAACCATTGCAGGTGGAGGCTTACAAAAAGTTTTTTCATCAGAGCCAAGCGAATCTGGTGAAAAAATAAATGTATTAACGCCAGATGGCAAAGTTGTTTCTGTTGATGCATCTCATATGAAAGCGGCAGAAAATTGTTGTGCTGCTCCTTCATCAGAAGCAAGACAAGGAATTCCAGGAAAAAAATATGTGATGGTAATTGATCTTTCGCGATGTAAGGATGCGATGAAATGTCAGCATGCTTGCCAGAAACATCACCTATTACCTTCAAAAGATAAATACTTAAAAGTTTATAAAATGCAAGATTCGCCAGAAGCATCACCTTATTGGATGCCTAAGCCCTGCTTGCATTGCGACAAACCTCCTTGCGTAAAAGTTTGCCCAGTAGATGCCACCTTTAAAAGAAGTGATGGTTTGGTTTTGATTGATAATGAAAGATGTATTGGTTGTCGTTTTTGTATGGCAGCTTGTCCTTATTCTACCAGAACATTTAATTGGGATGAACCTATTCAACCCGAAAATTATATGGACCTAAAATATTCACCGGAGTCGAGCACGCCAAGAAAAAAAGGAACCGTCGAAAAATGTGATTTCTGTCCGGATATGTTGAAACAAGGTAAGTTGCCGCATTGTGTTTCGGCTTGCCCAAATGGAGTATATTATTTTGGCGATGCCAACGAAGACACGGTTTGTAATGGTGATGAAACTGTTCGATTTAGACAATTATTAAAAGACAAAGCGGGTTACAGGTATTTAGAAAGTTTAGGAACAGAACCCAGCGTTTACTATTTACCTGCTGTAAATCGTTTGTTTCCATTCGAAGAAAATAATACTAATCCATCTTAGGTATGAAAGATTTAATTAAACCAGCAAACGAACAAGAAGCAATTCAAATGCTTCATCGTTATAACGAAGATGTTTTACCTCAAAAATTTGGTAAAGCCGGAAAAACTTGGGTGGTAATCTTATTAGTCATCATTGCCTTTGGTGTGTATAATTATATTCAACAAATTAGATTTGGTTTGTCTGTTACAGGCCTTAGCGACACCGTATCTTGGGGAATTTACATTTCCAACTTTGTGTTTTTTGTTGCCGTAAGTTTGGTAGGCTCATTAATTACTGCAGTGCTTTATTTGCTAAATGTAAAATGGCGCGCACCACTTACCAGAATTTCAGAAGTTATTGCGGTATCTGCTATTATGTTTGCAGGACTCATCATCATTGTGGATATGGGCCGACCCGATAGGGTATTAAATATGTTTATGTATGGCAGAATACAATCGCCCATTGTTTGGGATGTAATTGTAGTCATGACTTATATGACAATTAGTTTTTTATTGCTCTACTTTCCATTACTACCAAGTATTGCCTATTGCAGAGATTTTATGAAAAACATTCCAAAATGGCAACATAAAATGTATCGCATTTTATCGCTTGGATGGAAAAACAGACCCGCACAATATAAAGTAGTAGAAAAAGCAATTACCATTTTATCGGTCATGATTATTCCGGTAGCGCTCAGCATTCACACCGTTACCTCTTGGTTATTTGCCACTACTTACCGTCCTGGATGGGATAGTACAAACTTTGGTGCCTACTTTGTTGCAGGCGCATTTATGGTTGGTGCAGCTGCTGTAATTGCAGCGATGTTTATTTTACGTAAATTCTATTTGAGATACGACGAATATTTTACCGATATACATTTTGACAGAATGGGCAGGTTATTGGTTTTGCTTTCTTTTATTTATTTATATTTTACCGTAAACGAATATTTTATTCCGGGTTATAAAATGAAAGGCGAAGAAGCCGCACATTTAAGAGAATTATTTACCGGAATTTATGCCCCAATGTTTTGGTCTGTTCAAATATTAGGAATGATAGTACCGATCATTGTATTACTATTCAAAAAAGGCAGAAAACCAATACCTATTTTTATTATGTCTGTTTTAGTAATTATTGGTGCCTGGTTTAAAAGGTATTTGATAGTTATACCTACTATGTTACACCCATTTTTACCACTTCAACAAATAGCAGAATCGGCTAAACATTATTCGCCAACCCTAGCCGAATGGTCTATCACTTCTGCTTCTCTGGCGGGGGCCTTACTTTTGATTACCCTTTTTGTAAGGTATTTTCCTATTATTTCTATTTGGGAATTAGCAGAAGAAAGAGACATTCCACATCATACTATTTACGAGCATTTAAATGACGAATAATGAAAAAGCTAATTCAAAATTTATCAAGTAAAATCACCTTAATTGTACTATTTTTTTTAATTGTTAGCTCCTTCCAGTTTAGTTATGCGCAAAATGCTATCGAAAAAGAAAATGCTTCTATAAACCTGAGCTATAAAATTAGCAATGGAATAAAGAGTATCAAAGCAATCGTAGAAAGAAAAATAAATGGCAAGTATTTTGGAGTAGAAAATTTAAAATTAAATTTATACTTAACAGCGGTTAAAGCATACGATGCTACAAATGCAGAGGGTTTATTAGCAACTCTTTCTACAAATGCAGATGGCGAAGTAAATTTTAATTTTAGTCCAGCATTCTACAAAGCGACTGCCAACAAGCATGATTTTAATTTTATTGTAAACTCAGTAGAGAATCCATTGTTCGAAGATCTTTCAGCAGAAATTATTTTAAATGATTATGCCCTTGATTTGAAAATAGCTGCTGTAGATACCATTTCTAGTGCTACTGCTAAAATTAGTAAATATGAAAATGAAGTATTAATTCCTGCTGCAGAAATTGAATTAAAATTAGCAATCAAGAAAACCTTTGGGCTATTACCTTTTGGTGAAGAGGGTACGGTAACCGACGAAAACGGAGAAGTTATGGCAGACATTCCTGCTGATGTTCCTGGTAATGCCAATCATACTATTACTATTGTGGCAAGATTTATAGATGAAGAAAATGCTGGGGTAATTGAAGTAAGCAAAGATACCCCATGGAAGATTCTTCCCAAAGCAAATGCCATACCAGAAAGAACTTTATGGTCTACAGGACACAACGCCCCTATTCCTTTGGTTATCGTTACGATAAGTCTAATTGCTTTTATATGGGGCATTATTATTTACCTCGTTTCTTTATTAATAAAAATTAAAAAATTAGGCAATAAAAAAAATAATTCAAAACAATTAAATTAATAATTATGAAAACTACTTCAAAAAGAAAATTTATTTCCGCATTTTTTATCGTGCTATTTTTAGCTTGGGTTAATTTAGCATTTACAGCTACAACACCCGACGAAGCTAAGCCATGGAATGCACCAGAAACTGCAAAAAAAATTAAAAACCCTTTAAAAGGTGATGCCGCTGCTTTAGCAGATGGCAAAACACTTTTCATGAAGCATTGCAAATCTTGCCATGGTGCAAAAGGTTTGGGAGATGGTCCAAAATCTAAAGAACTAGATACTGAATGTGGAGATTTTAGCCAAAAATCGTTTCAATCTCAAACAGATGGAGAAATTATTTATAAAATAAAAGAGGGTAGAGATGACATGCCCTCTTTTAAAAAGAAAATTACAGATCAAGATGAATTATGGAGTATCATCAATTATGTGCGTTCATTAGCTAAATAATTTTTTTGTACGGATAAAATATATCCTTACTTTTCCGTATGGAAAATAAAATGACTATAGGAACACCACTTAGCAACACAGCAAAAAAAGCCATGCTCTTGGGTTCTGGCGAATTAGGCAAAGAAGTAGCGATCGAATTTCAACGATTAGGCGTAGAAGTAATCGCGGTTGATCGCTACGCCAATGCACCCGCTATGCAAGTAGCACATCGTTCTTATGTAGTTTCGATGTTAGATGGTGAAGCATTAGCCACTATTATCCGAAAGGAGAAGCCAGATTATATTGTGCCCGAAGTAGAAGCCATTGCTACCGACATTTTAATTGCATTAGAGGCCGAAGGCTTCACGGTTATTCCAACAGCAAAAGCCACTTGGTTAACCATGAATAGAGAAGGCATTCGTTCGCTAGCTGCAAAAGAATTACAAGTAAAAACTTCTCCTTTTGAATTTGCAGGAACATTCGAAGAATTTGAGAATGCTGTTGCTAAAATTGGTATACCTTGTGTAATTAAGCCAATCATGAGTTCTTCGGGAAAAGGACAAAGTGTAATAAAAAAACAAGAGGATATTTTGACCGCTTGGGAATATGCACAACAAGGTGGAAGGTCTGGAAAAGGACGCGTAATTATTGAGGGCTTTGTCGATTTTGATTATGAAATTACTTTACTCACCATCAAACATAAAGCCGGCATTTCTTTTTGTGCTCCTATAGGACATCGTCAAGAACATGGCGATTACCAAGAGTCCTGGCAACCACACCCCATGTCGGAAAATGCTTTAAAGGCAGCACAAGAAATAGCGAGTAAAGTAGTAAACGCTTTGGGAGGTAAAGGATTATTTGGCGTAGAATTCTTTGTTAATGGAGATGAAGTTTATTTTTCAGAATTATCACCACGACCACATGACACCGGAATGGTGACCATGATCTCTCAAGACCTTTCGGAATTTGCTTTACATGTGCGCGCTATTTTAGATTTACCCATTCCGAATATTGTGCAACATGGACCATCTGCCTCCAGTGTAATTTTAGTAAAAGGAAATTCCAATAAGGTCAGTTTTTCGGGTATCGAAAAAGCACTCGAAAATCCAAATACACAAATTAGACTATTTGGTAAACCAAATGTAGACGGCGAAAGAAGAATGGGTGTTTGCTTAGCCAGAGCAGAAAGCATCGAATCTGCAAGAAACAACGCAAATTCAGCTGCTGCAAATATAAAATCTACTTTATAAACAGCTATTAAAAAATATTACTTACCTTGTCTTATATAAACAACTGAAATCATGGCAAAAGAAAAATCACCAACCAAAGAAGCAAAAAAAGAACCTGCTAAATCTTTAAAAGAAAAACGTGCAGATAAAAAAGCAAAAAGAGATAGCAAAAAATAATTCGAAAATGGACTTTATTCAACAATAAAGTCCTTTTTTTTCAGCATTTATAAGTGTTTCAAGACAAATCTACCGTTTTTTTAACCTATTTTTAAGCGTAAAAAATTGATTATCAAGACATTAAACATATTTTTAAATATATACAAAATCATATTTTTTTATTAAATTAGAGAACACAAAAATCATTGTTATGAAAAGATTACTATCTCTCATCTTGATTGTATGCCTTAGCTTTGTTGTAAACAAAGGCTTTGCTCAATTTCAATCAAAACCACTTGGCAGTCCAAGTCCAGCAAATAAACAAGTAACAAAGCCAGTAACAACTACTACAACTGTTGCAGCTGGCCCAGCGACAGCAACTACAACAACAGTAGCAGGAAAATCTGTTCAAAAACTTCCTTCACCCTATTTATTGAAAAAAGATTTTGAAGATAGATTTGCTGGTGTGGAAAGCGCAGCTAATTCAGCAAAAAAAGCAACCAATAGTTTAAGAGCTGAAATAAATGGAAAATTTGAAGCTATTCAAGAATTAAATAATAAAATGACTAGCGTAGAAGAAATTTTAAGCTCTGCTAATTTTAAAATTGCTACGACCAATGATTCTTTAAAACTAACGCAAACTTCTATCGAAGAATTTAGATTAGATACAGAAGCAAAATTAAAGAAACTCGAAGTTGCGGATGAGCAATTCACCTATGCCTATGCTGGTATAGGTTTAGCAATTGTTTTATCATTGATAATTTTCTTTGTGATGAATAGCAAAATAAATGGAATGAAAGCGATTATAGCAGCACAAGAAGAAGTAATAACCAAGAAAATTCATGATGAAATGCATCATGCACAAACTAAATTGGGTAGAGATATTAGTCATGCAAAATCTGATATGAATCAAAAATTCGATGCGGAAAAAGCAGCCGTTGCAGAACAAATCCAAAGCATACTTGATCAAATTAATAAAGCATAAATTTTAAAAAATCATTATACAAAAAAGCCATTGGTTCCATCAATGGCTTTTTTTTGATTTAGATTGGCACGAAACGGCCATTTCTGCTATTATAATTAAAAAAATATCCCTATTTTGTGCGAGCATATATAATCATATAAAACATAACCTTAACCGCTATGGCATTACAAGAAGAATTTGAATCACAAGGTATTTGGCTATTTAGATACAGGGGAAGCCTTCCTATTATTATATTAATTATTGCGATATACTTTTATATTCAATCGCAATTAAACCCAACATTAAACTGTTTTCAAACAGCAGAGGCGGTGAGTTACTTTGAGTATTTCTGTTTAGTCATTAGCTTATTAGGCTTATATATTCGAAGCTATACCGTTGGACATACACCAAACAATACTTCGGGTAGAAATGTAACGGAGCAAGTTGCAGATACGGTGAATACAACTGGTATTTATTCTATCCTTCGTCATCCTTTATATTTAGGAAATTTCTTTATGTGGTTAGGGCCTGCTTTGTTAACACAAAATTGGTGGTTCAATATTGCTTTTGGATTTTTCTACTGGGTATATTACGAACGCATTATGTTTGCAGAAGAACAATTTTTAAGAAAAAAATTCGGCACCCTATACACCGACTGGGCAGCTAAAACACCTGCATTCATTCCTAGCTTCACCAAATTTGTTAAACCAAATTTACCTTTCAGTTGGAAAAAAGTAATCAAAAAAGAGAAGAACGGTTTGGCTGCTACTTTCTTAATTTTTGCTTTATTTAATATTGCGGGAAATTATGTACAACATAAAACAACCTATAATGGGTTTTTCATTACTGCTGCAGCTTTATCATCTTTATTATACATTATTTTAAAATATATTAAAAGTAATACCAACATCTTAAACGAAGAAGGAAGATAACGCTTATATCCTATTTACAATACCACAAAATATTTATCAAAAAAAATAGCGCTGAATAAGCGCTATTTTTTTTATCTAAATTCTTCGTTGAGTGCTTCGAGCGCTTGTGATCCCGGACACAACTGCGATTCA